>JBAUCP010000745.1:0-4605 GCA_049677625.1 Occallatibacter sp.
GTGAAAGATCGTGCCCAGGCCCGCCATCAGCGAGCCTATTACGGTAAGCGAGATGCCCGCCAGAACCGCCTTGATGGCGCCGGCGACGTTCAGCCCCATCACCAGCTCGAGGCCGGTGATGGGTGTAACCAGATAGCCCTCGTGCACGCCGCGCGCCTTGTCGTCGATATAGAGCATGCCGCCGCCGATCATAACCGAGACGTACATGGCCAGCGCCACGGAGCCCGAGAGCAGGAACTTCATGTAGGCGATGTACGGGTAGAGCTCGACGGTTTCGAGCGCGATGCTGGTGGTGAGCCGCGGCTGCACCGCAGGCTGGTTGAGCGCGTCCACCAGCGACTGCATCTCGCTCTCCAGGCTCGACGACATGAACTGGTCGGAGTTGTCGACGACCAGGCCGATCTTGGGCGCGTCCTGCGAGTAGTAGCGGCGCGAAAACTGTGCCGGAATCACGACCGCCGCGTCCAGCTTGCCGGTGCGGACATCTTCGCGCGCCTGCAGCTCGTTGTCGTAGGGGAAGGTCTTGAAGGTCTTGATGTTCACCGCGATGGCGTCGAAGTCTTCCTGAGCCTTCACCGCTTCTGGGCCGTGATCGTAGTCCACCACGCCTACGCGCGCGCCGGTGATCTTGCCGCCGAAGGCATTGCCCAGAATCACGAGCTGCACCAACGGCAGCATCATTGACATGATCATGAGCATGGGCGAGCGAAAGAACTTCCGCATCTCGCGTTCCACAATCGCCATCATTCTGTTCATGGCTGCGCTCCGGGCCGCGGCGGCATGATGAAGACTGACTTGACCTGCTCGTCTCTCAGTTGCCGCCCGGTGTAATGCACGAATACGTCGTCCAGCGTGGTGTTTTGCACGCTCAGCGAGGTGAGCGTTTCACCCAGCTCCGCGGCCAACTCCACCAGTTGCATGGTGGTCCTGGAGCCGGATGTGGTGAGCACGCGATAGAAACCGGCGCTCTCCGGCTGCACGCTGGTTACGCCTTCCAGCTTTTCCAGGCGCGCCTTCCACGCTTCGGCTTCGCGGTCGAACTGCACCTCCACCACATTCGCGCCGGCCACGCTGTTCTTGAGCTCGACCGGCGTGCCCAGCGCTACCAGATTGCCGTGATCGACAATGGCGATGCGGTCGCAGAGCTTGTCGGCCTCTTCCATGTAATGGGTGGTGAGCAGCATGGTGAGGTTGCGCGTGGTCTTCAAGTGGTTCAGCATCTCCCACACCGCGATGCGCGAAACCGGATCGAGGCCGGTGGTGGGCTCGTCGAGAAAAAAGATGCGCGGATTGTGCACCAGCCCGCGCGCAATCTCGAGCCGCCGCCTCATGCCGCCCGAAAGTGTTTTGGTCTGTGCGCCGCGCCACTTGTTCAGGTCCACGGCCTCAAGCACTTGGTCGATATTCTTTTCCCGCTCCGCGCGCGGCACGCTGTAGAGCTTGGCGTAAATGATCAGGTTCTCTTCCACGGTGAGATCGGGATCGCTGGTGAGCGCCTGCGGAATGACGCCGATGCACCTGCGCACCGCGTCGGGCTCCTTGGCGACATCGTAGCCGGCCACGATGGCCCGGCCGGCGGTCACCGGCATCAGCGTGGTCATCATGCGGATAAGCGTGCTCTTGCCCGCGCCGTTGGGGCCCAGCAGGCCGAAGATCTCCCCCTCGGCCACGTTGAAGCTGATCCCTTTCACCGCTTCAAAGTCGCCGAAGCGCTTGACGATTTTTTCTACGGCGATGGCGTCCGGCCTGGCCGCCGTTGCGCCGTTGAATGTGCTCACTGTTTCACCAGCTTGTCCTTCGGAATGTAGATCTCGGCCGTCATTCCCGGCACGTAGCGCTCGCCGGGATTCTGGATGAGCAGCTTCAACTGCACCGTCTTGATGTCGCGCTTCATCTGGCTCACGTCGCGCTGCGTGGCGAAATCCGCTTCCGCGAGCTTGGCGATCACCTTGCCCTGCTCCGTGCCGCCGCTGGGCATCACCACGCGCAGAGAGTCGCCGAGCTGCACGCTGTCAGCCTGCGTCTCAGGCAGCGGCGCATAGACCCAGGTCTGGGTCAGGTCCATGATGGTCACGATGGGCGCGCCGGCGGAGACCACTTCGCCCTGCCGCGCGGCCCATACGTCGATGCGTCCGTCGATGGGCGCGTAGACATTGGCGTAATTCTTCTCCACGCGCGCCTGGCTGGCCAGCTCCTGCGCGTTTTTCAGCGTGTCGCCCATCTCGTCCACGGTGCGGGCCGAGACCTTGGTCAACAGCTCATGCGCCTGCGCCTGCTGCAGCGTGGCTTCCGCCGCCGCCAGGTTGCTGCGCGCCGTATTCACCCCCGCCTGGTCCGCTTGCAGGCTGGTCACGGCGTCGTCTTTTGACTGCGCGCTCATGATCCCCTGGTCAGCCAGCGCCACCGTGCGGGTGGTGTCTGCCTTCTGATGAGCGAGCGTGGCTTGCGCCTGCGCCAGCGTAGCCTGCGCTGCCTTCACCTGCGCCTGCGCGGCCAGCGTCGCGCTATCGGTCTCGCCGCGATTCTGCTGTTCCGTCTCCCGCGCCTCGCTCAGCTTCCACTTGGCGCCCGAGGCCGAGGCTTCGGCGGCGGCCAGCTCTGCGTCGAGATCCTGGCTTTCGATCACGGCGATCAACTGCCCGGCCTTCACCGTTTCGCCTTCCTCGACGGTGAGAGTCTGAATGCGGCCCGGTATCTTCGAGCTCACCACGACTTCGTTCGCATCCACCGTGCCGATCAACTGCAACGCTCCCGAGTGAGGAGTCGACACGAGATACCAGACCAGCGATCCGGCGGTGAGGATGCCCAGAATCATAAAGACACGATTGCGTGCGTTCACTTGCACTTCACCTCAAACCTTTGAATTCTCCGCTGCGCGGCATGGGGGTTTCGCTCAGCACGCGCGCGGCCACCCGCGCTCCGTGCCGGCGGTCCAGAAAGATGGTCTGGCCCAGGTACTCGATAGCCGCCTTGCGGCGGGCCTTCAACGCTTTGCTCTCGAACAGATCTTTCCCCACCAGCAGGCCCATCACCGGCCCGGAGAGAAAGTAGAAGACATTGGCGCCCAGGGCCGCGTACATCATTTGCCATTCGTCCACGCAAATCAGCTCCTTTGTACGCATGCCTTCGGCCAGCAGTTCCGTCACCCGGCCCATCATCGGCCGGAAGACCTTTTCGACCAGCGGCGTGAGCGCATTTTCCTCGCCCTCCCGCAGCCGCATCAGCTCCTGCTGCATCAGGCTCTGGAAGGCGCGCTGCGAGTGGATGCGGTCAAAGTGGTTCAGCACGAACTGCACCAGCCGCTCGCCCGCCGACCGCTTGCTGCGCATGACCGCCATGCTGCTTGCAACCACGCGTTCGGCCACCACCTCAAGCGCCGCCGTATACAGGGCCTGCTTGCTCTTGAAGTAGTAGTAGAGCAGCGCCTTGTTCACTCCCGCCGCCTCGGCAATCTGCTCGGTGCGCGCGCCCGCCAGCCCGCTCTCACTGAACTCGCCAATGGCGGCGTCCAGAATGCGTGCCCTGGTCTGGTCGGCTCGTTCCGTTTGAGTTTTGGCTGCGCTGCTGGGATTCATTTTTAACTAACCAGTTAGTAAAGTATAACGCCGGTTTTATTGTTTGAGGGAGATTTCGGCACCAAAAGTTTCGTTGAATATTTAGGTGGATTGGAAAGAAAAGAGTTCGGAAATGGCAAGGTCCGAGCCTGAGCCCGGACCTTGGTCAAACGGAATGAGGATGCTTAATACGGCGGCAGCCCGCCCAGATACATGTAGCCGAGCGACGGCGCCTTGGCCAGCAGTGCGGAGATGGCCGGGTCAGGGAAGCGGTGCACATAGACTTTGGTCCAGCCGATAGCCTCCGCCGAGGGCGGCCCGTCAGGCAGGTCCTGCTTGATGCCCGTGGCCTTGTCGAAGTATCCGCTGCCATCCAGGCCGGCAATCGAGCGGTCGACGAGGCGCTTCAGTGCGTGGTCGCCTTCCGCGTAGAGATCGGTACCGTTATCTTCGCCGAACTCGGCGAGATACACCAGCGGCGAGGCGGCATAGAGGTGATAATGCAGCGCGCGCTGGCCGCGGCGCATCTCTTCGGGCAATGTGCCGTCGGCAGTGATCTGGCGTATGCCGTTGCGATAAGCGGCAACCGCCCAGTCAAACAGCTTGCGGTCATTGCCGGCGACGGCGACCGCGGCTACCTGCACACCCGCCCAGTAGAGGTGATTGTTGCCGTTTCCGCCCGGCGCGACCGCGTCGCGCTTGTCGTAGAAATCCATCGTCTGCTCGGAAACGTCCTTCATCCAGCCGGCGATCAGCTTTGTATCCGCACGGCCGATCACTCTGCTGCCGCGAACCTTCAGGAGCGCGATGGCCATTGCGCCGGTCACCCAGCCCTGCACAAAGTACGCCTGGCTGGAGGACATCGTGCCGGTCAGGGCCTTGTCGAGCGCGGCGGTCTTTTCGAGGGTCAGCACGCACTCGGCCGCCTGGCGGCTGCCTGTGGCACGGAAGGCATCGGCTGCATCTACTGCCTCGTTGCCCAGCTTCTTCACCGGGCCGGAACTCTCCGCATAGGCCTTCCACTTCACGGGATCGATGATGGAGCCCTTGC
>JBAUCP010000746.1:0-8233 GCA_049677625.1 Occallatibacter sp.
GGATGAAGTGATCGGCGGCTGGAAGGTCGGCGGGCGCGCTCCATACCGGGTTCGGCATCACGCCCTTTGCCGGCGCCTACATGGGCGATAACTCCGTCGTGTCGGCAGCGTCGCTCACCGGCTCGTATGAGCCTCGTCCTGATTGCGCCGCGGGCATGACCTCCAGCCAGGCTATGCAGACCGTGCAGATCGGCAGCAGCATCGGAAAGACCAATCTGAATCCTGGCGCGGTGAGCGAGGTGAACCCGGGCCAGTTTGGCAACTGCCAGACCGGCTCACTGCGTGGTCCCGGCCTCAGAACCGCTGACTTCAACCTCAGCAAACAGTTCGCGGTGACCGAGGGCACAAACGTGGCTCTCGCCGCGCAGTTCATCAACCTGACCAACACGCCGATCTTCAGCGTGCCGGCCAGCTGGTGGGGCCAGTACAGCTCCTGCGGGAGCTGCAATGGCGTTCGCACAACCGGAGCTTTAGGTGGTGGCTCGGGAACCGTGGGCTTATTCGGACTATTGGATGGGTCGAATCCGGGCCGTGAAATAGAACTTTCGCTCAAGGTCAACTTCTAAACGAAGACCAACCATGCTCCGGCGCTGATTGACAACGGGGCGAAATTTATTGCGAAGCTCGAAGCGCGCCCTTCGAGCTTCATCCTTTTTTATCTGACCGCTTCCCTCTTCAAACAAGCGATTCATCGCAGGACCTGGCCTACGGCATCTGTACAGCAGTCCCGCTCTGTGCCAGACTTACAGCATTTTCGGAATTACTGTAGACTAAAACCGCGATCCAAAGTGGCTTTTTTCCTTAAGAAAAAGCCACCTTGCACACATTCAAAAAGACCGCGTAAATTCCGAAAATGCTCGAGAAACGTCCTGAGGGCGCCAATGGCCAGATTCGGAGAGAGCGCTTGCGCGAATGAGATTCGCTCCACGTGGCGTGGACGCGGCGCAAGGTTGTATTGGGTGTGTGTGCTGCTGGCGGGAGTATTCGCCGCTGGTTGCGGCGGAGGCCTTAAGGCGAACAACTCGCCGGACTTCTCCTTCTCAGTGAATGTCACCAGCCTGAGCCTCACGGCGGGCGGCAGCTCGCAGCCGGTGACGCTCTCGGCAACGGCCCTCAACGGATTCTCCGGAACCATCCATGTGACGGTGAGCGGATTGCCCACCGGCGTCACCGCGTCTCCAGCGACCGCGACCCTCACGCCCGGCACGCCGCAGACGGTGAGCTTCACGGCCGCCGCCACAGCCGCAGCCGGAACCTCAACCGTGCAATGCACGGCCACCTCCGGAATGCTCAGCCACTCCGCCTCATTTCCGCTCACCGTGAGCGCTGCCGTGGCCGCGCCGAGCGTGGACGTGACCACCTACCACGACGACATTGGGCGGACCGGATTGAATCCGAATGAGACTACGCTGACGCCCGCCAACGTGATTTCTTCCAAATTCGGCTTGCTGCACATGCTTTCCGTCAACGGACATGTAGACGCTGAGCCGCTCTATCTCTCCAATCTGGTCGTCGCCGGGCAGCAGCAAAATGTTCTGTTCGTGGTTACCGAGCACGACAGCGTGTATGCCTTCAATGCAGACACCGGCGCGCAACTCTGGACAACTTCGATTCTGGGCACAAATGAGACCACCAGCGGGGATCACGGCTGCGGCCAGATCTCGCCCGAGATCGGCATCACCGCCACGCCGGTCATCGATCGCACCGCGGGCGCACACGGCACAATCTTTGTGGTGGGCATGTCGCTGGACAAGTCCGGCGCCTATCATCAGCGGCTCCACGCGCTGGACGTGACCACGGGCGCGGAGCTTTCCGGCAGCCCCGCGGAGATCACGGCAAGCTATCCCGGCACCGGCGCCAACAGCTCCGGAGGCAAGGTGGTCTTCGACCCTGGCCAATATGCGGAGCGCGCCGGCCTGCTGCTGCTCAACGGGACGATCTATCTGGGCTGGACCTCGCACTGCGACAGCGGGCCGTATACCGGCTGGCTGATGGGCTACAGCGAGTCAACGTTGGCGCAAACCAGCTTGCTCAACCTGACGCCGAACGGCAGTGAGGGATCGATCTGGATGGCCGGCGCGGGCCTGGCCGCGGACGCGAGCGGAAACATCTACTTCCTTGACGCCAATGGCACCTTTGACACCACGTTCAATGCGGGCGGTTTCCCTGCGAACGGCGACTACGGCAATGGATTCCTGAAGGTTTCGACAGCGGCCAATAGTCTCGCCGTGGCCGATTATTTCGAGATGTACGACACGGTGACCGAATCGAACAACGACGAGGACCTGGGCTCCGGAGGCGCGCTGGTGCTGCCGGACCTGAAAGACGCCTCAGGCACGGTCCATCATCTGGCCGTGGGCGCGGGCAAAGACGCGACGATTTATGTCGTGAATCGCGACTCGATGGGCAAGTTCAATGCGCAAAACGACAGTGCGATCTATGAGGAGATCGATGGCGCGATCGGCGGAGTATGGTCCATGCCGGCCTATTTCAACAACACCGTCTACTACGGAGCGGTGAGCGATACGCTCAAGGCATTTCCAATTACGAACGCCAAACTGGCCATGGCGGCGACGATGCAAAGCACGACTCAATTCGAATATCCGGGAACAACACCCTCGATCAGCGCAAATGGAACGACGAATGGGATTGTGTGGGCCGTCGAGAACTCGTCGTCCGCAGAGTTACATGCCTATGACGCGACGACGCTGCAGGAGCTCTACAACAGCAACCAGGCGGCAAACAGCCGCGATCAGTTCGGCAGCGGCAACAAGTTCATCACGCCCATGATCGTGAACGGCCAAGTCTACGTAGGAACGCCGAGCGGCGTGGCCGTGTTTGGATTGCTGCCGTAGCGCAGGGCGCGACGCTGATCCCGGTCTTTTCTTCGCCAACAAAAAGAGGGGGATGCAAATCGCATCCCCCTCTTTTGTTATGCCTGCTTCTTCAGAAACGAATATGAATTCCGCCCTGGAGAGTGCGATTAGTGTTCAACTGCCCGCTGACATCGGCAAACGATGAGGAGGTAGGACTGACATTCGCCGAAGACATCTGCGCGTGGTTGAGAGCGTTGAAGGCGTCTACGCGCGGCTGCACGATCACTCGCTCCCAGATCGTGAAGTTTTTCATAATCGAGAAGTCGAAGTTGTTGGTCGGATCGGAGCGCAGCAGGTATTCGGGAAAGGTGCGGAAATTCCACGAGCCCGGCTGATCGGCCGAAACCTTGTCGAATCCCGTCGTATTGAACGAAGGGCTATGTGTATCGTGCGGGTTGTTGTTGAATCCGCTGAAGGCGCCCGAGTAGTTCGCGTTTCCCCAGCTGATCGGCGTACCGGAGAGATACTGATAAATCGATGTCAGCTCCCACCCGCCCACGGCTTCGTCCAGCCATGTGGAATTGTTCAGGAAGGTTCTTCCGCGGCCGAAGGGCAGTTGGTAGATCACGGTTAATGACGCATGGTTGGGGAAATCCGAAGTGGTTTCTCCGTACCATAATGGCCCCCCGGCATTCAGTTGCGCAGTGGTTCCCAACTGGCGGGAGTATTCGTAGTTGAAGTCGAACTCCAGCCCTTGGGCCATCTGATGGTGCACCCGGAGCATGAGCGCATTGAATTTCAAAGTTGTGCCCGGAACCAGGCTCTCTGAAAGACTGCTGTACTCCGGATAAGCCTGCAGCATCTGGCTCACAGTCACCGTCGAGCTAGTGTTCAGGCCTGTTGTATTGGCGATAGCGGCTCCCGATGCGGCGGTGTATCCGGGCATCGTTCCCACGAAAGGATTGGTAAGTTTCTTGGCCATCGCGGTCGACACGGCCGACGCGGTGGCGCTATTCGCATTTGGAGTGTGATCTAGTTCAGCAACGAACGGAGCCGAGCTTACTGCGTTGGTATAAGTGTTGTGAATCTGGAGGACCCTTATGCCGCCAATCTCAACCAGCCAGTTCTTTGCGAATTGTTTCTGCACGTCGAGGTTGATCTTCTCGGCGTACGGCACGTGAACAGGAGCATACCAGCCGATGCTGCTGCCCAGGTTGGTGTTCGCGCCGTAATAAGAACCCAGCGGCGGCTGGATCGGGTTGTAATTGACCGCGCTCGAGCTGCTGTTCGGAAACGGATTGTCAAAAGTAGTAATTGGCGTATAGCCGCCGTTGACTGAGCCGGTCGAGGTGACCATATTTGAGGATTGAGTGAATCCGTACGAGTTGCCGGCGGTGTAGTCGTTAAATGGACTGACGTAGATGCCAGCGCCGCCGCGAATGGCGAGCGTGTTGTGCGAGAAATCCGGCGAGTACGAGAACCCGATGCGAGGGCTCAGGTACGCCGCCCCCGTGTAATAGGCGCTGCGGTTTCCGCCCGTTGCATAGATAATGCCGCCCACAGGCGAGATGCTGGACGGCAGGTAGAGGTCGGTGGAGTAGTTCGGATAGATGCCCGAGTAGGCAGTCTCGGCCGGAGTGGTCGTCACGTTGGTTAGTTTCGGACTCCAGTTGGATACCATCTTGTTGTTGCTTTCTACCAGCGGAGTCTCGTGCTCCACCCGCAGCCCGATGCTGACGGTGAGATTGTGCAGCGCCTTCCAGTCGTCCTGCGCAAAGAAGGCCGTATACCAGTTGTCGTACTGGTACTTCTGGCTGATGTTATACGCGCCGCCGCTCGAGGGGTTTCCGGCAAGGCCGAGCTCGAATAAAGCAAAGGCGCTGCCGAAGGGCTGCTTTACCTGGTCCGGGCCGTAGTTCGGCGACTGGACCATCCAGCCCGTAGTGCTGGAGTTAAATGTGAATGAGCCGTTGGCGGCTCCGGGTGAGAGCGCAGAGTCCTTGTTGGAGCGGATATCGGCGCCAAATTTTAAGGAATGACGGCCCCAGGTTTTGTTCAAGCTGGAAAAAAGCTGGATGTCGTCGAAGTACTCTGTGTTGCTCGGATTGGCGCTGAGGCTGGGAATCGCGGCCCCGTCTGAGAATGTAAGGTACGGTAACCCAAGCGCTGTCGAATTCGAAGCCAGATAACCCTCAAAGCCCAGCGAAGTGGGGCTGAGGCCCAGGCTATTCGATCCTCCAAAGCTCTCATACCGGCTGAATCCAAGCCGGGTTTCGAGGTTGAGCGAGGGTGAAAATGTCTTGACGTTGTCCACCTGCCCGCCCCAGAGAATTGTGCTGGAAAAGCTTCCGGAGAGAGGGGTGTTGAAGATGTCTGCTGAGGTCTGGTTGTACTGGCTGCGATGACCTTCGGCGAAGATCTTGTCGGAGTCGCTCACGTTGTAATCGAACCGGCCCTGGTTCGATTTGTAGTTGTTGCTGGTCGGGTCGTACGCGTAGTAATTGTCCTCGCCGTCGGGCTTGGTCGAGGCGCCGTCATAATTCGGCATCGGAATCATCTTCATGTAGGCTGCGGCGACCGGATCGATGGTCAGCCCCGCGTTCGACGACGTGCAGTTGCTTGACGTTGCCGTCAGGCAGTTGTTCGGAATAGCCGGACGAATCCATCCTTGCCCGGCAACGGTCGAGCCCTGGTAGGGGTTATAAAGCTGATCGGAGGCGGTAACGCCAAGCAATGCGGAGAAATCGCCTTGCCTTTCCGCTGCCGTCGGCACACTGGTAATCGTGGTGACCGGCGAGTTTCCGATATACCCCTCGAACGCGTAGAAGAAGAACAGTTTGTCGCGACCGTGATAGAGATGCGGAATGTAAACCGGGCCGCCGATGGTGCCGGCAAATTGGTTGAAGTGCGTCGACGTGATCTTCGTTCCCGGACTGGTAAAGTAGGGCAGCGCCTCAAAGGGCCGCGAGCCGTTGTAATACTCCGAACCCGATCCGTGGAGCTCGTTTGTGCCACCCTTGGTGGTGATGTTTACGAAACCGCCCGAGGTATCCCCGAGAGCGGCATTGGCGGCAAACTCGTCCACGTGCACGGCATCCACGGCATCCAGTTCAGGGCTGTATCCGGCCGTCCGGCTCGAGTCTTCCATGTTGGGTACGCCATTCAACAGCAGTTCGTTGGATGAGGAAGCGCCGCCGCCCAGCGAAAAATCGTCAGCGGTCGAGTTGCCGAAGGGCGTCACCTGCGACATCGAGTGCTTGCCCTTGGCTACCGCGCCGTACTCCAGGTGCGCATAACCGAGCGGCGAACGGCCATTACTGGGCAGGTCTTCCACCTCTTCCGCGGTCAGCGTTTGCCCAGTCGTGGCATCGGCGGTATCCACCAGCGGCGTTGCAGCGCTGACCGTCACCGTCTGATCCACCTGACCCACAGCGAGGACAATGTTTTCCGTCACCGTTTGTTCGGTCTCGAGGACCAGTCCCGTGTGCACATAAGTCTTGAAGCCCGGCAGCGCCACGCTTAGTTCATACGTGCCGGGGGTGAGAAACGGTGCGGTATACACGCCGGCGCCATCGGATTTCACAATGGTTTTGGCTCCGGTGTCCGTATCTGCCACGGTGATGGGAGCGTTGGGCACAATTGCTCCGGTCGGATCGGTCACGCGGCCGGTTAGCGTCGCCCTGGTCTCCTGGGCGTGTGCGATGGTGGCGATGGATGCGAAGGCAACTACGATCGCGAGGAAGCGTCTCATCTGTCTACTCCATTGGTTTGCGGCTCTGGCAATTGCGGCCACATCATCCACGTCCCTATCCACGTCCTGGATAAGCCACGTTCCCGAGAGTTGCCGCGGCAACTTCACTTTTACCGGCGGGAGGGGCGTGTCTGTTGCGGTCGTACAAAGGCACGTTTTTCAACGGCCCAATTACGATAGGGTCAACGAATAAAAGCAGTCAAGAATAATCTAAAAATAAAGAGCAAATTATGAAACTTACAAATACCATCTCAAAGTTACTGAAAATAATGGCTTTGATGGGAGACTTGGCGGGAACACTGGGAGGGATTCCGAATGTCGGAATCTCCGTGGCTGACCACAGCGCTGATGGGCCTGCTCCGAGCCGGCGCGGTGAATCGCTGACTGCGGAAAGGGCTCTTACGGGACAGGAAATCGGCGCAGACTGGCGCTCGGAGAGGATTGTGGATGGGCTGGCTGAGCGCCGCTGCCGGCCGCCCTTTCAATTCACGCTATTTATTTTCACTCACGCGTGCCGCTGCTTCCAGGACTGCGCGGCGCGTCTCCTCTTCGCGTGCCGGCGTCATTCTTACCACTGGCGTGGAGAGGCTGAGCGCAGCCACCACCTGCCGGCTGCCATTGTGGATCGCGGCGCTGTAGCAGATTCCGCCCAGGATCGACTCTTCGCGGTCGCAGGCGATGCCCGTTTGCCGCACCTGGTCGAACTCCTCGAAGAGCCGCGCGCGGTCTGTGATGGTGTGCTCGGTGCGGCGCGAGAGCCCGTAAACCTCCAGAATCCGGTCCGCAAGCGCGCGGTCCTGGAAGGCCGTGATCGCCTTGCCCATGGCGCTGCAGTGCGGCGGCAGCACGCGGCCGATGCGGTTCGACATGCGGATCTCGTGGAAGGTTTCGATGGAATCGAGGACATGGATGCGGTCGTCGTAAAGATAAGCCATGCTTGCCGTTTCGTTGAACCGATTGGCCAGCCGCTCGAGCTCTGACCGGGCCCTGACCTTGAGCGCATTGGCCTCCTCGATGAGCCAGCCGAAGCGCAGTTTGGGCGCCAGTTGATAGGTGCCGTCGACGGCCTGCTCCAGGTATCCGTGTTTTTCGAGCGTCAACAGCACCCGGAAGAGCGTGGACTCCGGCAACCCCGTGCTGGCGCTGATCTCCTTCAGGGCCAGCGGCGCCGTGCCGTCAAAGCAGTCCAGAACGTCGAGTGCGCGGCCGATCGAGCGCAGGTAATACTGCTCGTTGGCCGTGGAGTCAGTGGCTGATTGGAGCGCCCACTTGGGAATACGGCGTCGAACGGCCCGGTCTGAAACGGATGTGGATTCGGTCTTTCTTGGCATGGTGGTCCCGCCGCCTTTTCGCCGATGGCAGTCGCTTTTGAGAACCTTTATACGTTGTCTCCGGCATCATCTGCAATAATTTTCATTTTTTAGCATTGGTTTGACACCTCATCCCCGGCTGTGTAGAACGGGTGTTGTCTACGGGGACTGTTTGCGCTAGTGCGCGGCGGCTTGCGCCGGGGGAGAATTCCGCTATCCGGTCCGCGCCGAGCCACACGGCCGGCACGGAACAGGCTCGGGACAGATTCGGAGCAGGCTCGGAACTGCTGATCGAAACGATGAACGATGGATCGAAGAGAGTTGATCAAGCTCGGAGCCGGTGCAGTGGTTTCGGG
>JBAUCP010000747.1:0-7995 GCA_049677625.1 Occallatibacter sp.
AGTGGCGCGTGTCCTCGGCGGCGACGGCGTCGCACTCGCGCAGCACGCGCACAGCGCGGAGGGTGATGTCCTCGAGGTTGCCGATAGGCGTGGCGACGAGGTAAAGACCCGGGGTGAGGGGATTAACAGATGCGGTTTCTTCGCGCGGCTTGTTGGGGTTCGTGCTTTCCCAGGTCTCAGAAGCGAGACCTGGGGCACCCGGCCGTTCGGGCTCGCCCGCCATGCGGTCTCAGTCTCCGGATTCCTGGCGCTCGATGCGGCGCTGCTCGGCCAGCAGCGACATCGAGCTCATCAGGTTCTGCACGCTCACGATGCCCACCACCTTGCCGCTTTCAGTGACCGGAATGAGCGCGAGCCCGTGGCCGGCGGTGAGCCGGCGGATGGTGGTGCCGAGCGTGTCTTCAGGGCGCGCAACCTGGAAGGCGCGGGACATGACCGACTGGATGTAGCCGTTGCCGTCGTTGCGCAGCGCGTCCACAATGCGCTGGCGGGAGACGATGCCCACGAGCTGGGGGCCGCGGACGACGGGAAAATCCTCCTGCAGCGAGTGCACGCAACGGATGAGCGCGTCGGCCAGTGTGTCAGACGGGGAGAGCGTGGCGAAGTCGGTCAGCATCACTTCGCGCATCTGGACCGTGTCGACCACCGACTGGAAGAAGACGCGATGGTCCTCAATCTGCGCGCCCACCATGATGAAGAGGCCGGCGATGGTGAGCCAGTAGTCGTGAAGCAGCATGCCGCCCAGCATGGCGGCGAGCGCAAGCGCCTGTCCCAGGCCCGCCGCAGCCCGGCCTGCAGACGCGTAGCCGTGCTTGCGGGCAAAGTTTGCGCGGATCAGCCGGCCGCAATCGAGCGGATAAGCGGGCAACAGGTGCAGCAGGCCAAGGAAGGCCTGCATCCAGACCAGGCTGCGCAGCAGATGTGCCGAGCTGATGAATGGTGTGTCGAAGAGGTGAACGTCGCTGCTCGCGCCCAGGATGGCTGCGGCAAGAATGAGCGCAGTGGCCCAGTTTGCCACCGGGCCGGCGAGCGCCAGTGCGTACTGGCCGGGGCCGGCGTTGGCGCCCTCCTGGCTCTCCGGGTTGGCGTAGGCGAACAGGCCGCCGATGGGCAGCAGCAAAACGGCGCGCAGGCGCAGCCCCAGCCAGGCCGCGACCAGCAGGCGCGCAATCTCGCGGGTGGTAACGGCGGCCACGAGCAGCAGAAACAGGATAAGGCCGCGCCCCCAGCCGTCGCTGGCGCTGATGCCGAGGAAGACCAAGGCCAGCAGCGGGAAAAAGACGTGGATACGCATCTCCACGCCCATCCAACGGCCCAGCGGAATCGACCAGCCTCGCATACCTTCGATTGTACGGGGTGCGGGGCGCGCCCGCGTGAATTCTCTTGGTTGGTATGCTGGAGGGCGATGCGGATCATTGCGGGAACGTACCGGTCGCGGGTGCTGGCGGCGCCGGCGGGGATGGCCACCCGGCCCACCAGCGACCGGCTGCGGGAGACGCTGTTCAACGTGCTTGCCGCCCGGATCGAGGGCGCGGCGTTTCTCGATCTCTACGCCGGCTCGGGCGCGGTGGGGCTGGAGGCGCTAAGCCGCGGAGCGGGATCGGCGACCTTCGTGGAGCGGGCGCAGCCGGCGCTCAAGGCGCTGCGTGGGAATCTGGCTGCTCTGGGCGTTGCGTCAGGATTTCGCGTTCATGCGGGCAGCGTGGCCGCGTTTCTGTGCACGGGTCGCGGGGATGGCTTCGACGTGGTGTTTCTCGATCCGCCGTATGATGCGGCGGACGAGTATGAGTCTATGCTGGGGCTGCTGGGCGGCGCGGCTGCGGCTCAACTGGCTCCGGGTGCGGTGGTGGTCGCCGAGCACCGGCGCAAGCAGCGGCTTGAGGATCGGTACGGAGGGTTGGCGAGGACGAGATTGCTGGAGCAGGGGGATGCGGGGTTGAGTTTTTATGCGGTTTCCGGTTGAGGGTTGTGCCTTCCCACCCTAGCGGCAAAAACAAGAACGCCGCGAGGGTGGGGCACCCGGGGTTCGTGGTTTCCCACCTTAGCCGATGCGCAGAGAACGCGTCCGCCGCGGCGGACCGAAGGTGGGGCACCCTGGTTTGAAGCTTTAAGCGGCAGCGTGGATCGGCGCGCGGACGGGAGCATGGTGCGTCTACAATGGGCCGCATGATTGGTAAGGGATTCTTGTTTGCTTCTGCGGCGTTGGTGTTGGCATTTGCCGGCGCTGCGATCGTTCGCGGTCAGAACGCACAAACGCCCGCAGCCTCGCCGCAACTCGTCCTTCTCGACACGGACATCGGCGACGACATCGATGACGCCTTCGCTCTCGCACTCGTGCTGCGCAGTCCCGAGCTCCATCTGCTCGGCATCACCACCGAGTTCGGCGACACCGAACTGCGCGCACGGCTGGTGGATCGCTACCTGAACGCTGTGGGGCGCAGCGATATTCCCGTTGCAGCGGGCGTGGCGACGGATGCGCCGAATCACTTTACGCAGGCCGCTTATGCGCGCGGCGGGCCCAGCGGGAAACATGCGGATGGGGTTGATTTTCTGCTCGCGCAGATTCGCGCACACCCCGGCGAGATCACGCTCATCGCCATCGGGCCGCTGTTCAATGTGCATGCAGCCATCGAGCGCGATCCCACGACCTTCAGGAAATTGAAGCGGGTGGTGATCATGGGCGGCAGCGTCTATCGCGGCTACGGCGGCTCCGAGGGCGCCAGCCGTCCGCCCGAGCCGGAGTGGAATATCCGCTGCGATCCCGCCGGGCTCAAGGCGCTGCTGGGCGTGGGCGTGCCGGTCTTCATGATGCCACTCGACTCGACGCAGGTGCATCTGGGGCTGCCGCAGGTTCTCGCGGTCGTGTCGCACGGTTCGCCGCTGACTGACCAGTTGACGCTGCTTTATCACCAGTGGGCGGGAAACCGCGAGTGGCCCTCGCCCACGCTCTTCGATCCGGTGGCTGTTACCTACGCGATCCGCCCCGACCTGTGCCCGGCCGTGCCTCTGCGGATTGAGGTGGACGACAAGGGTGACACGCAGCCCGTGCCTGGCGCGCCGAATGCGGAGGTGTGCCTCAAGTCGGATGAGAAGGGATTTCTGGATCTGCTGCTGGGCCGGATTCTGAAGTAGAGGGCCGGTCCCGGATACTCCCCCCGATACTCCCCTCGCTACTCCATTGACATCGGAAGCCAGGAGGAGAAAAATGGCGGGTCGAAGCAATTCGAGCTACGGAACGCCATCAACGGAGGGAACGTGAAAAACGCAGGTAAGTTGCAGACTTGGGGAACATTGGCACTTTTGGGTGCGGGACTGTTGTGGACCGGCTGCAAGTCGGCGCCGCCGCTTGCGCAGGCGGATGCGCTGACGATAATTCAGGCTAAGTACGATCAGTCTCCGCCGGTGAATAGCGCTATTGTGGTAAACGATCTGGGGATGCGGGAAGGGGTTACGGCCAAGTACTGGCAGGGAGCCAAGAAATATCCGAACGGCTATTGGGCCGATTTCAAGCTGACCCCGGACGGCCAGAAGCTGGTGAAGCTGGCCAGCGGCGGGGACACGATCGAGTGGCGTCCGGACAGCCCCGACGACCCGCATTACTCGATCACCGTGACGACGGTTGCGGCCAATCATCTGAAGGCCCGCGATGCGCAGAATGTTGAAGATGTTGGCGACACCAAAACCGTTGAATACACAGAGGATGTGAACCTGACCGGACTGCCGGACCCGCTCCAGGGCATTGCCCATAATCCGGGCAACCGGTTAAGCGTCACGCGGACCGCCACCTTTACGCTGGACGGCGGGGCGTGGAAGCTCGGCTCGATTCAGTAAAAGTTGATGAAAATCCTAGCGGGTGGAGTCAAAATCGTTTGACCCCACCCGTTTTTCTTGTTATCGTGAAAAGGTTCCGCAAGAACGCCTCTCTGCGTGTGTTCTACGCAGGATGTGCGATTGGGAGACCCAGAGCCGGCCATAAGTATTTGTCCGGCGGCAGTGAATGGGTCGATCCCGAGGCCAGGCGAGGTTAGCCGGCCAGACAAGTCCCGGAATTGGCTCTCTTCTTGCGGGGGCCAGGGACAGATCGCATCGGCGCCCGCGCGTTTCTCCACCTTGGAGGGCTATGCGGGCCGGAATCAGCGAAACGGAGCCGGCTTTTCCTGGATAGCAGGGGAAGACGCGCGGCCACCGTCCTGGTTCTCGTCTGAGATTGGAACGAAGGCAGACGCGAAGCACTTGGGCTTCTGTGCGCTTGGATGGGCTGAAATGCCGTCCAAAGCCAGAGCGGCCCGAAGGGCCGCGGCTGCGAATTTGAGTGTTTGGGTTTGTGAGAAGGTAAGGAGTTTCGGTTTGCCTACATTTAACCAGCTTGTCCGCAAGGGCCGCACGGCCCCCCGTTATAAGACGGCGTCGCCGGCGTTGCAGGCCTCGCCGCAGCGGCGCGGCGTCTGCACCCGCGTTTACACTCAGACGCCCAAGAAGCCGAACTCGGCTCTGCGCAAGGTGGCGCGCGTGCGGCTGACCAACGGCATCGAGGTGACCACCTATATTCCGGGCATCGGCCACAACCTGCAGGAGCACTCGATCGTGCTCATCCGCGGCGGCCGTGTGAAGGACCTGCCCGGCGTGCGCTACCACGTGGTGCGCGGAACTCTGGATTCGGTGGGCGTGGCCAACCGCATGCAGAGCCGGTCCAAGTACGGAGCCAAGCGCGCCAAGGGCGGCGCGGCGCCGGCCAAGGGCAAGAAGTAAGCAAGGGGTCAGGTTTCAGGGATCAGGGGTCAGGACGGCCCCGAGCCTGACGACGGTTCCGGGACGGAAATTGGAGCCCGGACTGGGGTAGTGAGCTGAGCGCCAAGGGCGCTTGAGGGTTTTGAGGATTATGCCGAGAAAAGGGCACATTGCGAAGCGGGAAGTGGCGGCGGACCCGGTTTACGGGTCGACTTTGGTCACCAAGTTTGTGAACTCGATGATGTGGGGCGGCAAGAAGTCGACCGCGCAGGGCATCTTCTACGAGGCGATGAAGAACCTGGAAGAGCGGGGCGGCGGCGACGACGCTCTGAAACTCTTCAAGAAGGCCGTGGAGAATTGCAAGCCGCTGCTCGAGGTGAAGACCCGCCGCGTGGGCGGCGCCAACTACCAGGTGCCGATCGAGGTCAATCCCGACCGCAGGACTTCGCTCGCGATCCGCTGGCTGATCACTTACGGCCGCAACCGCGGCGAAAAGGGCATGACCGACAAGCTCTCGAATGAGCTGCTCGATGCGGCCAACGGGCGCGGCGCGGCCATGAAGAAGAAGGAAGACGTGCACCGCATGGCCGAGGCCAACAAGGCCTTTGCGCATTACCGCTGGTAAAGAAACAGTGATCAGTGATCAGTGGACAGTGATCATTGGTTTGTACGACGCAAGCAATTCCTGGATCAACTGACCACTGAGCACTGACCACTGTTCACTGGTACTTAACCGCGGGCCGAGCGCCCGCAAGGAAAATGACCGTGGCTCGCACCATACCTCTTAATCTTTGCCGGAACATCGGAATCATGGCGCATATCGACGCCGGAAAAACGACAGCGACAGAGCGCATCCTGTTTTATACCGGCATCACGCACCGCATCGGCGAAGTGCATGAAGGCACGGCGACCATGGACTACATGGAGCAGGAGCAGGAGCGCGGCATTACGATTACCTCTGCCGCAACCACCTGCAACTGGCGCGATGTGCGCATCAATATCATTGACACGCCCGGCCACGTGGACTTCACGGCCGAGGTGGAGCGGTCTCTCCGTGTTCTCGACGGCGCGGTGGCGCTGTTCGACTCCGTCAGTGGTGTGCAGCCGCAGACGGAAACCGTGTGGCGGCAGGGCGACAAGTACAAGGTTCCGCGCATCTGCTTCGTCAACAAGATGGATAAGAACGGCGCCGACTTCGAGCACGTTCTCGAGACCATCCGCAAGCGGCTGGGCGCGCGCCCCGTGGCCCTGCAGATTCCCATCGGCGCCGAGGCCAACTTCAAGGGCGTCGTCGACCTGATCGAGATGAAGGCCGTCGTGTGGCACGACGAGACCATGGGCGCCGAGTTTTCAATCGAGCCGGTCCCGGTTGAACTGCAAAAGAAGGCCGAGGCTTTTCGGCTGCAGTTGATCGAGGTGATCGCCGAGACCGACGATGTGCTGCTCGAAAAGTTCCTCGAAGGCGAGACGCCGTCGATCGAAGAGTTGAAGGCCGGCATCCGCCAGGCCACCATCGATCTCAAGGTCTTCCCGGTGATCTGCGGAAGCGCATTCAAGAACAAGGGCGTGCAGACGCTGCTCGACGCGGTGGTCGATTACCTGCCCAGCCCGCTCGACAAGCCTCCGGTTGAGGGTCCCTTGCCTCGCCATCCCGAACGGATCGAGGTCCGCAAGCCGGACGACAATGAGCCGCTGTCGGCTCTGGCCTTCAAGATCATCAACGATCAATTCGGCAAGCTCTGCTTCATCCGCGTCTACTCCGGCTCTTTGAAGACCGGCGACACGGTGCTGAATCCGCGCACCGGCAAGACCGAGCGCGTGGGCCGCCTGGTGAAGATGCACGCCAACAAGCGCGAGGACATCACCGAGATTATGGCCGGCGATATCTGCGCCTGCGTGGGATTGAAGGACCTGAAGACCGGCGACACGCTTTGCTCGCCGCAGCATCCGATCGCGCTGGGCGCGATCACCTTCCCGGAGACCGTAATCTCGGTGGCGATCGAGCCCAAGACCAAGGCCGACCAGGAGAAAATGGGCATTGCGCTGGCGCGGCTGGCCGACGAGGACCCCACTTTCAAGGTGCGGACCGACGAAGACAGCGGCCAGACGATCATCAGCGGCATGGGCGAGCTGCATCTGGAGATTCTGGTCGACCGCATGAAGCGCGAGTACAAGGTGGAAGCCAATGTGGGCGAGCCCAAGGTGGCTTTCCGCGAGACCATTCGCAAGCATGCCGATGCCGAGGGCAAGTACATCCGGCAGACCGGCGGCTCGGGCCACTACGGCCACTGCAAGCTGCGCGTGGAGCCCAACGTTCCGGGCGGCGGCTACGAGTTCATCAGCGAAATCAAGAGCGGCTCGGTGCCCAGGGAATTCATCAAGCCGATCGACCAGGGCGTGCAGGGCGCGCTGGAGCTGGGCATCCTGGCCGGCTACCCCATCGTCGACGTGAAGGTGACGCTCTACGACGGCAGCTACCACGAAGTCGACTCGGACGAGATGGCCTTCAAAATTGCCGGCTCGATGGCCTTCAAGGAGGCCGCGCGCAAGGCCTCTCCGGTGTTGCTCGAGCCGGTCATGGCCGTCGAGGTCACTGTCCCCGAGGAGCACATGGGAACGATCATCGGCGACATCAACTCGCGGCGCGGACGGATCGAGGGCATGGAGCACGCGGCCGGCTCGCAGGTGATCAAGGCGATCGTGCCGCTCAAGGAGATGTTCGGCTACGTGAACGACATTCGCTCGTCCACGCAGGGCCGGGCGTCGTATTCGATGCAGTTCGCGCGCTACGAAGAGGCGCCGCGCATGATTGCCGACGAGATCATCGGCAGGGCGCAGGGGAAGTAAGAAAGGCAGTGGACAGCCGACAGTGAACAGTGGACAGCCTGAAGCTTACCGGGTGAATTGATACCGAGGCTCAGGCAAGAAAAAACTGATCACTGACCACTGGTCACTGACAACTGTTTTGGGGCTGGAGCCGGATCGCCGGCGCCCCAGGTTGAAACGGGCAGTACGAGCTACGAAAGGGTTTCGGGACTTTTATGGCGAAGGAAAAGTTTGATCGGAGCAAGCCTCACGTGAACGTGGGGACGATCGGTCACATTGATCACGGGAAGACGACGTTGACGGCGGCAATCACGAAGGTGTTGTCGAAGCACAACCCGAAGATCCAGTTCCGTTCGTTCGACTCGATTGACAACGCGCCGGAAGAGCGGGAGCGCGGCATCACGATCGCGACGGCGCACGTGGAATACGAGACGGCCAACC
>JBAUCP010000748.1:0-5185 GCA_049677625.1 Occallatibacter sp.
CAACGTTACTTATGTTGCGTGGGACGAGCGGCTTGACCACAACACCGGCAGCGGTAAATCGAGCCCGGCATCGACATGGAAGAGCGCCAAGGTTTTTGCGTTTCGGCAGAAGGCGGCGTTGTTTGGCAACAATGCGCCGAATCCGTATCTGTTCACGAATGCCAACGACACTTCGACCACGAGCATGCCTGCTCTGATCAACGATTGCCTGGCCACCTGGCAATGGAGATGGAACAACTTCCAGATTCCTTTGAGCAGCTCCATCTATCTCGACGCGACTTACTCGAAGGTGGCTGTTGGAACGTGGTTTGCTCTGGTGGTTGAGGATACGGTGCAGCTTTACAAGGCGACTGCTGCGTATACGCAGACTCTTGCGCAGTATGCGCTGAGCAGCAAGGTGACTACGCTTTCGGCGGACTTTGCCGATCCCGATATCGGCGCGTTTCCGCTGCAGGGCACGGCGGTACTGGCGCAGAGCGATGAACTCACCGTGGCCGAGCAGCCGCTCGACTATCCGTTGTATGGAACGATTGTGGATCTCGATGGATTGCGGCCCGACCTGGCCGCTGTGCAGGCCGTGGCGCTGACCGGCAATGCGCAAAAGCTCACGGTGAACACGAGCACGAAAACGCTCGTCTTCAAACCGGACGATCAGTCAGGCAATTTGAAGCTCAAGCCGGGCGATGTGGTAACGATCATCGATCCCACGCCGCTGCCGCTCAAGAAAAGCGGCGCGATTCCGGATTGGAGCGATAACGCGAAGGCGCTCAATCTGCGCGTGGCCGATGTGAGCGGACGCACTGGCACGCTGCATGCTGCGCTTGAGGACTTCAGCCTGGCGGATGCGGCGAAGACCGACGCGGTGGTTCAGGAGGTTGCGCTGGTTTCGTCGGTGGGCTTCAGCGCCACGCCTTATCCGCATACGCAACTGTTCCTCGCAAATCCCCTGCTGAACTGCTACAACCGCGACGTGACCACGGTGAATGCGAATGTGGGACTGGCGACGGCGGGCAGCTCGGTGAGCGAGATCATGGGCAGCGGATCGGCAGCGACGCCGAACCAGAGCTTCAACCTGAAGCAAGCGCCGCTCACGTATGTGCAGGCGGTGACGCCGACGGGCAGGCAAAGCACGCTCGCGGTTACTGCGAACGGCGTGGCGTGGACTGAGGTTCCGACGCTGTACGAGCAGGGTCCGTCGCAGCAGGTCTTCTCTGTGCTGAACCAGCAGGGCGGCGCGACGAGTGTTTTGTTTGGCGATGGCGTGGAAGGCGCGACCTTGCCGACTGGGCAGAACAATGTTCAGGCTAACTACCGTGTGGGCTCGGGTCTGGCGGGAAATGTTGCCGCGGGAGCGGTTACTACGCTGATCGATCGGCCGCTGGGCGTGAGCGGAGTTATCAATCCGCAGGCGGCGACGGGCGGGCAGGATCCGCAATCTGTCAATGACATTCAGGCGAACGCTCCGCTCTCTGTGCTTACGCTCGGACGCGCTGTTTCGATCACCGATTATCAGAATTTTGCAGCGACCTATGCTGGAATTGCCAAGGCGAGTGCGATCTGGATTCCGAGCGGGCCGGGGCGCGGCGTGTTTCTTACCGTTGCTGCCGCAGGAGGCGCCGCTTTGCCGCAGGGCAATCCAACGCTCAATCAATTGATCGCGTCGCTGCAGGCGTATGGCAATCCGCTGATTCCGATTCACGCGTTTTCGTTTCTCGAAACGCTTTTCAGCATCAAGGCGGACCTGACCTATGAGGCCGGCGCGAATGCGGCGGCGCAGAACGCGGTGAACACCGCGGTGATTGCGGCGCTCCAGGAGAACTACAGCTTTGCGAATCGAACGTTTGGGCAGGGCGTAACGGCCGATGAGGTTGCCGCGCTGATTCAGGCTGTGCCGGGAGTGGTTGCGGTCAACGTGAAGCAGATCAAGGCTGGGCTGACCAGCTCAGCCGGCGACATTACCGGGAGCAACTGGAGTTTGCTCGCGTACCAGAACTGGCAGTCGCAGCCGGTTACGCTCACGCGCGCATCTTCGGGATGCAATCGCATCTGCCCGTATGTGCCGGTCGCAAATGTGAACGGACTGCCGCAGCCGGCGGAGATTCTTGTGCTCAATCCCGATCCGAATGCAGTGGTTCTGGGGGTGATGCAATGAGCATGCAGGGGCTTGAGCTCTTCAATCTACTGCCCGCGGTCTATCGCGTGCGCGATGCGCAACTGGCGCAGGCGCAGACGCTGCTCACGCCCGCGGAACAGGCGGAGCTTGCGGCGCTCCAGTCGGCGCCGTCGCCTTTATCGGCGGACGAGCAAACGCAGTTGAACGAGCTGACCGCGAAGGCATCGCGCGGGCCGCTGCAATCGTTGCTGATGGTGATTCAGGAGCAGTTGAAGGTTGTCGCTTACGATCTGGACCAGCTTTACGACGACCAGTTCATCGAGACCTGCGCGCAGTGGGTGATTCCATATATCGGCGACCTGATTGGCTACGAGTCGATCAAGGGAATTGCGCCGTCGGTCGACAATCCGCGGTCGGAAGTTGCGAATACGATCTCGTTCCGCAGGCGCAAGGGAACGGTGCTGGTGATGGAGCAACTGGCGCGCGATGCGACCGGATGGAGTGCGCACGCGGTCGAGTTCTTCCGTGTCCTAGGCGACGCGCAGTACATGAATCACGTGAGACCGGAAAACCACTATGCACCCGATCTGCGACGCTGGCAGCCGGGGCTATATATCGATACGGGCTTCGACCGCACTTCGCATCGCGTGGATGTGCGCAGGGTTGATACGACGATTCCGCTGGAGCAAGGGCGCTACAACATTCAGAACATCGGGATTTTTCTCTGGTCAATGAGCGCGTTCAGCGTGACGCAGGGAACGCCGGCGGCGATGACTGCGAATGTCGCCGATCAACCGCTCTGCTATACATTCAACCCGCTGGGGATGGATATTCCGCTGTTTCACACCGCGGTTTCGCAGGGCGCGGATATTACCGCGCCGGCGCAGCCTTTCAACGTGGCAGACCGGTTGCGGCGGCGTGTGCTGTGCGCGGATCTTCAGCAGGGAGTGGGCGCAAGCTACTACGGAGTGGGAAACAGCGTGGTGGTGTGGCTGGGTGGCAAGCCGCTCAACCCCTACCAGATTCGGGTGTGCGACCTGGCCGCGCCGGATGGAAGCTGGATCAATCTGCCGCAGACGAACGCTTATGCCGCGACGATCGATCCGGAGTCGGGGCGCATTGCGCTGCCTGCGTCCTCTGCGGCCACGGCGGACATTACGGTGTCGTATCAGTACGGATTCAATGCGCCGATGGGCGGTGGCGAGTATGAGCGCGCGGCAGACCCAAATGGGTTTGTGGTGACGGACGAGGCGTGGGTGTTTCCGTATCCCGACACGGCGGCGGTGGCGCGCTACAACTCATTGCAGGGCGCGATTGACTACGCGATTGGGCAGCTTGCGCTGAATGGGCAGGCCGCGGTGGAGATTGGGCCGACGCAGACGATTGCGATCAGCGGAACGCCGCCGTTGACTCCGGCGCTGGCGATCGATGTTCCTGCGGGCGCGACACTTGAACTGCGCGCGGCGGACAATGCGCTGGCAACGATTTTCATCGATCAGGAGATTGTGGTGACGGGCGGCGCGTCGTCCACGTGCATCCTGAACGGGCTGCAGATTGCGGGTGCGATGACGCCGGCCTCGCCGTCGCCCGCGGCGCTGGTGCACGTGCCGGCGCTGCATACGGATGGGATTCCGAATGCGCTGGGCCAGTTGAGCGTGACGAATTGCACGCTGGTTCCGGGATGGTCAGTGCAGATTGACGGAACGCCCGACTCGCCCGATGCGCCGGCGCTGATCGCTGAGCCCGCCGGATTGCAGGTGGCCGTCAAGCTTTCGATTACCGGCGCGATCGAGGCGGGCGAGTTTGTCACAGTGAATGCGTGCGACGCGATCATCGATGCGACGGCGAATACGGGCGTTGCGTACACGTCGCCGAACGGCGCGAATAACGGAGCAGGCGGCGCGCTTACCCTGGTGGGCTGCACGGTGATCGGCAAGGTACACGCGACCGAGCTGGCGCTGGTCTCGGATTGCATCTTCTGGAGCAAATTGAGCGCCGGAGACACGTGGGCTGCGCCGCTGATTGCCGACCGCAAGCAGGCGGGATGCGTGCGATTCAGCTTTCTGCCGGTGGGCGCAATTACGCCGCGGCAGTTCCAGTGCGTGGAGCAGGCGCTGGCTTCAGCGCAGCCTATCTTCTTTTCGCTGCGCTATGGCGCGCCGGGCTACGCCAAGCTGCTGACGGCGACGAGCGATGCAGTGCGGCGCGGCGCACACGATGGCGGCGAGATGGGCGCGTTTCATTTTGTGCTGGCGCCGCTGCGCGAGGACGATCTGCGCATCCGCATGCAGGAGTATCTGCCGGTGGGCATGGAATTCGGGATTATTTATCAGAACTGAAAGGCCGAGGAGACGACGATGAGCTTCGATACCAGCCGGTTTACCTTCAATCCGTGGAACGATTACAGCGGCGTTGTGATGGAGCAGGGCCGCGTACAGCTCGACTCCGACTGGAACGAATGGCTGGCCGAGCTGCTGCGCCGCATTCAGGCGGGGACGCTGGACATCATGGGGCAAGCCGTCTATCCGGCCACCACGCCTTTTGCTTTTCAGATCACGGTGACCACCGATTCGACCGGCGTGAATCATGTGAACATCGGCCCCGGGCGCATGTATGTGGACGGACTGCTGGCTGAAAATCATGGCGCGCAGAGCACGGCGGCGTGGGACCCGGCGCTGGCGGAGCTTTCGGGTTCGCCGCAGCCGCCAACGGGTTCACCTACAGGGACGATCGATTTCACGGCGCAGATTCACTATCCGGGTGCGACGCTGCCTTCGGGCCCCGGGCCGTTTCTGGCGTATCTCGATGTGTGGACGCGGCCGGTTACTTATCTTGAAGACTCCAATCTTATCGATGCGGCCGTGAATGTGGACACCACCGGACGCCTGCAGACGGTTTGGCAGGTGAAGCTGGTTGCGGTGCAAGGCGCGACGTCCGCGAGCACGCCGTGGCCCGGCCCCTCGATTGGACAGCTTACGAATGGATATGCGGGATCAGGTGCGTCGGGGCCATGCTGCTTGACCAGCGGCGCCAACTACACGGGACTTGAAAACCAGTTCTACCGCGTAGAGA
>JBAUCP010000749.1:0-1832 GCA_049677625.1 Occallatibacter sp.
GTGTGAGGTGGGTCAGGGTATTGCCTTCCCACCCTGTCGACAGAAGGAAGTCGACAGGATGGGGCACCGAGTTTTTCAGGTGGCTTTCGCTTCCGTTGCGGCGCGCGCGGCCAGAAAACGCTCCATGAAGCCGGTGTCGAATTCGCCGGCGCGGAAGCCCGGATCGGCGAAGATCTCCTGGTGCAGCGGGATCGAGGTATGAATCCCCTGCACTACGAACTGGCTCAGAGCCCGCTCCATGCGTGCAATGGCCTCTTCGCGGTTGACGCCGTGGACGATGAGCTTGGCGATGAGCGAGTCGTAGTAGGGCGGGACGACGCCTTCGGCGTACTGCGCCGTGTCCACGCGCACGCCATTGCCGCCGGGCACGTTGAATGCGGTGATCTGGCCGGCGGAAGGCGTGAATTTCTGCGGGTGCTCGGCGTTGATGCGGCACTCGATGGCGTGGCCGCGGATTTCGAGCCTGGCGGGGAGAATGTTGCCCAGCGTTTCACCGGAGGCGATGCGAATCTGCGCCTTCACCAGATCCACGCCAGTGATGGCCTCCGTGACCGGATGCTCAACCTGGATGCGGGTGTTCATCTCGATGAAGTAGAGCTGCCGGTCGGCGTCCATCAGGAATTCGATGGTGCCCGCGTTCTGGTAGCCGATCTCGGTAAGGCAGCGGCAGAGGGTTTTGCTCAGCTCTTCGCGCAGTTTGGGCGTGACCTGCAGCGAAGGCGCCTCTTCGATCAGCTTCTGGTGGCGACGCTGGATGGAGCACTCGCGCTCGAAGAGCGAAGCCACATGGCCGTGCTCGTCGGCCAGAATCTGGAACTCGATGTGGCGCGGGTTCTCGATGAACTTCTCCATGTAGAGCTCGCCATTGCCGAAGGCGTTTGCGGCCTCGGTGTTGGCGGCGTGGAAAAGATTGGGCAGTTCCTCGGCGCTGCGCACGATGCGCATGCCGCGCCCGCCCCCGCCGGCCTTGGCTTTGAGAATGACGGGATAACCCACCTTCGAGGCCCATTCCTCGGCTTCCTCCACCGTGGCAATGATGCCGTCGGAGCCGGGCAGAATGGGTACTTTGGCCTTCTTCATCGCCTGGCGGGCCTTTTCCTTTTCGCCCATCAGCCGGGTCACCTCCGGCGGAGGCCCGATGAACTTGATGTTCGAGGCGCGGCAGACCTCGGCGAAGTTGGCGTTCTCGCTCAACAGACCGTAGCCGGGATGGATGGCGTCCACGTCGGCAATTTCAGCCGCGGAGATGACTGCGGGCACGTTGAGATAGCTGTCTGCCGGGCGCGGAGGGCCGATGCAGATAGCCTCGTCGGCAAAGCGAACGTGAAGCGAGTTGCGATCGGCCTCGCTGTAGACGGCGACAGTGCGCACGCCCAGCTCACGGCATGCATTGAGGACGCGGAGTGCGATTTCGCCACGATTGGCGACCAGGACCTTACGAAACATGGACGAACCTTTTGAGCGGGGTTAGCACGGTTAGCGGGGTTAGCGGAGCTAGCGTTGTTAGCGGAGTTAGCATCTTGAGCAGCAATTCAATGTCATTTGAGTCTCTTGGGTGATAAGCGTCGATGCGCCCTTGCTTTTGCTAACTCCGCTAGCTCCGCTAACAACGCGAACCCCGCTTTTTCATCATCACGCCGGACGAATGGCAAACAGCGGCTGCCCGAATTCGATGGGCTGGCCGTTGGTCACCAGGCATTTCACCACTTCGCCGGCGGCGTCGGACTCGATTTCGTTCATCAGCTTCATGGCCTCCACAATGCAGATCACCTGGCCCTTGTCCACGTGGTCGCCGGGAGAGACAAAGGACGCTGCGCCGGGAGATGGAGACG
>JBAUCP010000750.1:0-7890 GCA_049677625.1 Occallatibacter sp.
AACAGCATCTGCCGGAGCTGCTCTCCAAGCACCTTGGCCGCGGCATCGAATTTACTCGAGACCTACCTGCGGCCGTCGAGCGCAGCGAGGCGGTCTTTATCGCCGTGGGCACACCGCAGGGTGACAGCGGTGCGGCCGATCTCTCGTATGTGGAAGCTGTGGTTTCTGAGATTGCGCGCTCCATTGGCAGCTACAAGGTGGTTGTAGAAAAGAGCACTGTGCCGGTTTATACCAACGAGTGGGTCAGCCGCGTGCTGCAGCGTCATGGCGTACCGCCGTCGAGCTTTGACGTTGTGTCGAATCCCGAGTTCCTTCGCGAGGGGACGGCCGTGATCGACTTCCTGCATCCCGACCGTATCGTGGTGGGCGCGAATTCAGAGCGAGCGGTTGAAGTGCTGCGCCGCATCTACGCTCCGCTCACAGATGGCAGTTACTACGCGCAGCCTGAGGCGCTTGCGGGCGCGTGCAGCGCATCGCGTCCCGCGCCGCTGCTGGTTACGTCGGCGCAGAGTGCGGAGATCATCAAGCACGCGTCCAACGCTTTCCTCGCGCTGAAGATTTCGTTCATCAATGCAGTCGCAAACCTGGCTGAGGCGGTCGACGCCGATATTCAGGATATTGCAGCCGGCATGGGCCTGGACAGCCGCATCGGCCCCAGGTTCCTGCGCGCCGGCCTCGGCTACGGCGGCTCCTGTTTCCCCAAGGATGTGGCCGCATTCCGCTGGGTGGCGCAGCAGCGCGGCGTAGACTTCCAACTGCTCGACGAGGTTTGCAAGATCAACGAGACGCAAAAGGAGATCTTCTACAACAAGGTGCTCTCCGCACTGTGGACGCTGCGCGGCAAGCGGCTTGCGGCTCTGGGGCTGGCCTTCAAAGGAGACACCGACGACATTCGCGAGTCGCCAGCGATCGACGTCATCCAGAAGCTGCTCGCGGCCGGCGCGATCATCACTGCCTATGATCCGGCCGGGATGGAGCGCGCCAAGAGCGAACTGCCGCCAAGCGACAAGATGCGCTACGCGGATGACATTTATGAAGCAGCCAAGAATGCCGATGCCGTGCTCATCCTGACCGACTGGAAGGACTTCGCCAACATCGACCTTGTCCGGCTCAACCAGGTGGTGCGGTTCCCGATTGTGATTGACGGGCGCAATCTTTACAAGCCGGAGCAGATGCGCGAGCACGGGTTTACCTATGTGAGCGTGGGGCGCCCGGCGAACTACCACGCACAGCAGGGTAAGCCGCGTAACATTGTTGTGTAATGAGCTAAAGCCTTATCTGCCGGCAGCGGAAGCTGAGCGTACCCGGCCATTTTCCTCCAGACTGCGAGCGCACTCTTTAACCATGCACACTCTTGTTACCGGAGCTGCCGGATTTCTTGGTTCTCACCTGACGGACCGCCTGTTGGGTGAAGGACACTCAGTTGTCGGCGTCGACAATCTTTCCACGGGCGATCGGGGGAACCTGGCTCATCTCGCCGGCGAGCCGCGTTTTTGCTTCGTTGAGTGGGATATCTGCCGGCCCTTCGCGCCGGAGTTCGATCTGGGAAAGCTGGACTACATCTTCAACTTTGCGTCTCCGGCCAGCCCACCCGAATATCTGCGCCTGGCGATTGAAACGCTCTCAGTCGGATCGGCAGGCACGCAGAACATGCTTGAGCTTGCGGCCAGGCATGGCGCGGGATTTCTGCACGCCTCGACTTCAGAGTGCTACGGCGACCCGCTGCAGCATCCGCAATCGGAAGACTACTGGGGCAATGTGAATCCCATTGGCCCGCGCTCGGTTTACGACGAGGCCAAGCGTTTTGCCGAGGCGCTGGTGATGGCCTATCACCGCAGCCGCGGCGTGAACACGCATCTGGTGCGCATCTTCAATACATACGGCCCGCGTCTGCATCCCAGCGATGGGCGCGTGGTTTCGAATTTCATGATGCAGGCACTGCGCGGCGAGCCGCTCACCATTTACGGGGACGGCAACCAGACGCGCAGTTTCTGTTTCGTCGACGATCTGATCGAGGGGATCGTGCGGCTTGCGCGTTCTGACGAACATCTGCCGGTGAACATCGGCAACCCTCACGAGTTCACGATTCTCGAGTGCGCCAAAGCGGTGCTGGAAGTGACCGGATCGAAGAGCGAATTGGTCTTTGAAGAGCTGCCCCAGGACGATCCGGTCCGCCGCCGGCCAGACATCTCGAAGGCGCGCCGGCTGCTGGGCTGGGAACCGAAGGTCGAGCTCAGGGAGGGCCTCACGCGTTCGCTTGAGTTCTTCAAGAGCAAGATGACCGTAGCCGGTTAGCGCGCAGGATTACTACCTGGCATGTTCGGCGCCGTAAGCGGGCCCGTCAATCCATCCCGATCCTCCCGTGCATGTCCTGGTCATGCAGCTCCACCATATCGGCCGGCCCGGAGCGGGCGCCGAGTTATAGATGACTTCTCCCTGGTAATAAATCGTGTCCGGCGATGTGGGATAACTTGCGGCCGTCGCCCACGAATCTCTCCATTGCGGAGCGGTGTAGTTCACAGTGGATGGCCCGGTTGCCGCGGCGGCCGTGGTAATGACTCCCGTGCTCCAGTCCACTGCCATTACATAAGTGTCCAGCCCGCCGGTTGAACTGCCGACGGAGGGGAATGTAAGCGCTGCGCCCACGCTGACCTGCGCGGCTCTCAACTGGTTAGGCGTGCACCCGCTCCATGTATTTCCAGAAGGCGTAAGAGTACCTCCGCAGAGATTGGTGCGCGGCCGCAACATGGTATAGCCGTTCACGGGATAAGTGATGATCTGATAAGCGCCAATCTGCCCGAAGGGCCTCTTCTGAAAATCCGAGGCATCATGGAAGATGATGTCTCCGGCCCTCACGGACGCGCCCTCGCTGGAGATTTGGTTCTGCGGAACAGAGAGAAAGCTGTGCCCCTGAGAAGACCATCCGGTCTGCGTTTGTCCATAAGACAGTCTGTCGCTCGACGTGAGCACGCCGGCAATGGAAAGCGCTCCGGTGCGCCCGTTCATGTAGTCGCCCATCTCTGCTGAGACTCGGACGTTATCCAGCTTGAAGCTGTCCTGGCCGGAGGCACTGTAAATGAGAGGTACGGAGTAGATCGAGGAGATGAATCCAACCACATTCTGCGCGGTAAATGCGCTGCCGCCGGAAAGGAAAAGGGTAACGCTCGCGCCCACGGAGCAGACTCCGCCATTCGTAACCGTTCCGCCAACCACCACGTCGTTCGAGATGATCCAATCGATGCTGGGGTTCCTGGTGCATCCCCGATAGATGGCCGAGTAACGATTTGCAGTCCAGCCGTAGCCGCCGCTGGTTACCTCCACAGACGAAACCGAGCTGCCGGAGAGATGCAAATGTATAGATGGCTGCTGCGGCATCTCGCTGACAAACAGATTTCCCTCGCGGCCGGGTCCAACGGGAATCTGCGGTTCGGTTCCTTCCAGCCGGCCATCGTAAATCGCCGCCATGTAACCCATGTCGCCGGTGAAACCAATAAGTCCCTCGCTCCACGGTGTTATGCCCATCACCCATGGACCGGCAAGATAGCCGTGTGCCGCAAGCCATGCTGAGACAATAGTGTTGATCGGGTTCGCCCATGTAAAACCGTACAGCGCAAATGGCTGTCCGCTGGCTGGCACCATTCCGTCCATGTGGATGCAGTAGCGCCCGATGCCATCCCATCGAATCTGGCGCATGAACCAATTGACGTAGGTCGATCTCGCTCCCAGCACAAACGCGGCGTCGCGGCTCGATCCGGGTTGATCGACGGTCAGCTTGTCGCCAATCTGGTAGCCGTCACCCTGTGAGACGATCATCACGCTCGTCGCGCGGCCGTCTGCAGCGGTGATGCTCACCCTCATTCCTGTACCGCTGCCGCCTGTAGCTGGCACGTTGTTTGAGGTGGTGTATCCGTTGGCGCCGCCCATGGTTACCGGGTTGAATGCAGGCGCGGGCGTAATGAGATGAATACCGTCGTGAATGACCTGTGCGAAGCCGAGATTCTGAAAGAGAGCCTGCGAGTCGAGCTCGCCCTCGATGACCAGCAAGTCCGTGGCGACTCCCGCGATCGGCTGCATGCCGGCGGTATAGCCCACCAGCGTCATGTCTTGCAGGCCGCCGTTTGCCATCCCTCGCGTGTAGGCGACGATGTAAGCCGAGGTCGAGGGCGTAACTGGATAAGTTCCGGAATTCTGCGGCCCGTCATATTGGAGGTCGGTAGTTCCCGGCCCCGCCCCTTCAAGCAACAGATTGCCGCAGCTAATCTGGAGCCCGTGCACCGGATAATTTCCGGCGGGAAAGTAAAGCGTCACGCCGGCGCGAGGATGTTCGGCAGAGGTTTTGCACCCGGCATTGATGGCGGATTGCACCGCTGCCGTCTCATCGTCCGTTCCAATCCCGAGCGCACCAAATGAGCGGACGTTGTAATAACCCGTGATCGTCTGTTGCGCATCGGCCGCGGCCATTACCGTTGCATTGGCCTGAATGGAGAGCGGCGATGCGTGACCGCACGGCGCGGCCCCGGCTGCGCCGCAGTTTGCCTGCACGGCCGCGGGAGCGGTTGCTGCATCAGGACTGGCTGCATCTGGGCTGGATTGGTGCGCTGCCGCAGCGGCATAGCCCGAATGGATGATGCAGATTGACTGAATCAAAATCACCAGCGAGGGGAGTAGGCGCTTCATGATCACCCATGATACGCGCACGCGATAAGGAGCAAGGCGAGTTCACGCGGTTGTCCATGCGCGGCGAAACGCCGGCGCGGCTTCACTTTGCCGCTTCGCCGACCGGGCAGGGATTGGAGATGTCCCAGTTGATATAGACCGGATTGCCCAGAAGCCACAGCTTGCCGTCCGCTCCGGTGACCTCGGCGCGAAACCAATGACGGCGGCCGTCGCTCGTCCAGGAGAGCGGGAGCACCTGATCCGCAGACGAGATGTTTGACCCAGCGCCGGAGTGCATCTCCTGGCCGTCCTCGTGGCCATCCTCGACCCAGCGGATCTTTCCGCCATCCGCGCCGGATACATGCGCCTCAAAGCGCACCGCCTCGCCCTGCGCGGCGTTGAGCGCGTCTCCGGCGTGCGCTTCAACATCGCCGGCGCGGGCGGTCACATCGAGGATGCGATTGCGCGTTCCGCTCAGATCGATGAACACGTGTCCGGCGCGGATGCCGGCGAGAATCGCGGGCACGGAAAGCTCTGTTGCGTACACCACGGTCGTCGGGCTGCCAATGGAGCCGACCTGATCGAGAGGCGTCATGGGGCGATGATTGTCGCTGCCGCCGATGCCCGTGAGCCGGCAGCCGCGGTTCAGTTGCTCGTTCCAGAAGGGAATGTCGGAGATGCCGTGCAACTCGCTGCCGCCGTTGACGGCTTCAACAGCGGTCAACAGATGCATATCCACCGTGGTGGCCGGGGTCCAGCCGCATCCGAGGCAGATTTCACCGCTGGGCGAAAGCGGGTGATTGATGGAAGTGAGCGCGCCAAGGCGATCGGCGTTGCGCAGCAGCGTGTTTTCATCGGGGACGGCGCTGCTTCCGAGGCGGAAGTCGACAAAATCCGTGGTCCCGAGAAAGTTGATGTGGCCCTGGAAGGTGGTGATCTCGCGGCCGGGAATCAACAGCAGATTGTCGAAGTAAGGCTGCAGCTCGCGCATGGCATCGTATTGCGAGCTGGCGTTGTGATCGGTGATGGCGATGAAGTCGAGGCCGCGCCGCGCGGCCGCATCCGCGGTGAAGTAGACGGGGCAGGGAACCATCTTTCCGGTCTGACTGGGGCACTGTCCGTCACTGTGTGCTGTGTGCATGTGCAGATCGCCGCGATACCACGCAGGGCCGGCACGCAGCGGCTCGCGCAGGATGGCAGGCTCGTCCGCGACCGCGCCGCTGGTTGAGAGTGCGACGTGAATGGTGTAGTGCGACTCGACGTTGGCGCGAATGTTGGGCACGCCGATCAGCACATTCCAGGTGCCGGTGGGAATCGCGCCGGGAAGACACGAAGGCGTAGCGTCGGAAAGGCCTACGGTGAGCGTGGATTTGTTGCCGCCGCTCCAGCAGCGCAGACCTGAGGGATCGAGAAGCCCGAGATCGAGCGTGGTGTGCTGCTCTTTGCCGGTGTAGGCGAAGGTGATGGTGACGCGCTCAGTCCCGGCGGGGACGGAGAATGGCGCCTTGATGTAACTCTGGTTCTCGGAACCGTGCACCGAGCCTTCAAGGACAAAATCTGTGGGTGAGGATTGCAGCTCAGGAGCAGCCTGCTGCGCCGCTGCCGCGGTGGCGAAAAGCAGGACCAAAGAAAGCAATCTGCGATTGAAACGGCGGAGGGTGTGTGTGCGGCTCATGATTGCGAGGTGTTTTTCAAGAAGGAGCAATTATACCGGGGCTGTTCATGATTTCGATTTCCTAAAAAGAGGCCCCGCATCAGGCGCGTTTCTCTGCGTGGATGCGGGGCACTGGCAAATAAGCGGCTCGCGCCTTAGTAGAACAGCTTGAGCGCGAGCTGGAGCGTGCGCGCGCCGTTGTTCCCGTTGCTGTTCTTCGTCGCCCCGATGTTGCTGAAGCTGCCGGCCTGGAAGTTCAACTGTTGCGGCTGCACGAAGGGCGGCGTGTTGGTGGTGTTGAAGACTTCGGCGCGGAACTGCAGAGACGCCGATTCCGTGAATTTGAAATTCTTCAGGATTGACGAATCCAGATTGGTGAAATGCGGTCCGCGTACCTGCTGGATCTCTCCACCGAGCGGCGAGTAATCGACCTGTCCAACCTGGGTAGCCGTAGGCGGCTGAGCGAACGCGCTGGGGCTGAGCCATTGCGTGTAGTTATGCGGGCCGGCGTAGAGATTTTGCCCGGCCACCACGTTGGCGGCGCAATTGAAGTCGGCCGTCGTGGCGACGGGGCAAGTGACCGTGAGCGGCTGCCCGCTCTGGAAGGTGTAGAAGCCGTTGATCTCCCACCCGCCCACGATGAGATCCGCGGCGCGGTTCATCGAGGAGCCGAACTGCTTGCCGCGGCCGAAGGGCAGGCCGTAGGTGGCGGCGGCGTGCCACAGGTCGGTGGCGTCGGCATCGCAGAGGCCGTAGTCGCCCTTGATGCCGAAACCAGCGAGCCACTGGGCGCGGTAACCTGAGTTGAACTCCGAGTTCTGCGGCGCGTGCTGGTCGCCCGTGCACCGGGAAAAGGTGTAGTTGGCGAGCACCAAAAGCCCATAGCTCATCTGGTGCTGATACGTGATCTGCATGGAGTTGTAGCTGGTGTTGGCGTTCGTGGTTTCGTAGGTGCCGTTCCGCGCCATGTATGGGTACGGAATATACAACTGGGTGTTGGTGCCGGGAGGCAAGATTATAGAGTTGCTGTTCGAGGTCCCCAGAATATCCAGGTGACGGCCCTGGGTGCCGACATATCCCACCTGGAGCGCGTCGTGGCTCGTGAATTGATCCTCGACGGTCAGGTTCTCCGTCTGTATCAACGGCGTGTGGTAGTTGTATTGGCGGCCGTTGAGAGTCGCGCCGAGATAGTCGCTACCGATGTATTGGCCTCCGACGCAAGTGCTGAGGGACAGAGTGGAGCAAGAAACCGGTGTCGTCGTGTACGGAGTCGGGCTTTGCAGCACGGCCGGATTGCTGAAGTTGAAGTTATTGAAGGTATTTTCCAGGGTCGCCGGCGCGTTCGAAGAACCGGCGAGCAGCGGGTGATTGGAGTCGGGAGAGGGGATGGTCTGCGTGTAGCCAAAGGGATAGTTCAATCCCAGGGTGCCACCGTAACCGAGGTTGCCCAGCGCTCCATAGGCCGTGCCGAAGCCTCCGCGTACCACCAGCATAGGCCGCAGCTTGTAGGCGAACCCTACACGCGGCGCGAAGTTGGTCTTTTGATCGTTGCCGAGTGCGGCGTTTGCAGAGCACACGAT
>JBAUCP010000751.1:0-3962 GCA_049677625.1 Occallatibacter sp.
GGGCAGCGAAAACGGGATTGGCTCCAGCGTGGAGCTGTCTAATGTGCGGACTGACATCGGTCTTCCTTTTGCCTGAGGCTCTCGGGCAGTTGAGTCCCCAGGCGCACAGTGAAAATGCCGCAGCGGACGTCGATTTAGGGTCGAAGTCTCATTGTGAACAGCACAGTTCGGAGGCGAAGTGAGAATGATCAAACGACCAAGGCAGGATGCAATCGACTCCCCGGCAAAAAGGGAAAGTTGCAATTTGAACTCCGTCCAGCCCGCGTCGCTCATGGGCGGCGAGTCAATGGGCGCAAAAGCGCCGTTGACGGAGGGAATTCACCAATACTCCTATTATCTCTCCTGATAATGGCGGATGAATATATAAATTTGACCAGCTATGCTGTTTTAGTTACTGGCGGCGGCTCAGCTTTCGAGTGCGGACTGGCTGACGACCGGCAGCGATGCCGCCCGGCATCTGGCCGGCGCCATCCTGCCGCTGTTTTCTCTATCGTGCGCCGGCGACGGCTTATTTTCTGCAAAATTTTCTGCACTTCGTTGCATTGACACTCCCGGCGCCGCGGTGATATCAGGATAGGGTATTTAGTTCGTACTTCGACCATGAGTCCAAAAAGGATCCTCTTGTGATCAATCGACGAGAATTTTTCCTGAGCGCGGCTGCCATGCCGTTCCTCTCCGTGCCAAAGCTGATCTGTGCGGCCGAAACATCAGCAATCCCTCCGGTGCCGCCGCTCGATGCCTCCAGGATCAGACCCTCCGACTTTGCCGATGCCGATCTCGGCATGCCGTTTGCGCTCTCGCACTTTGCCGAGGTGGCGAACAGCATCGAAACCGATGGCCCCGATCGCGGATTCATCAACATCTCAGTGTGGCGCGGAACCAACAATCTGCATCCTTATAACGCGCGCATCATGGAGAGCATTCTGACGCTGGCGTGGTTTTATACCGCGCCGCAGACATGGAACCAGTACCGCGCCAATTCTGCTCTGCGCGGACGTCTGGAGCTGGCGCTTGAGTACTGGTGCAGCATGCAGTCGAGCGATGGCAAGTTCAGCGAGTATGGGCCGCAGCAGTGGAACCTGGCGGCGACGGCATTCGCCGTCAAGTTCATGTCGGAGGCGCTGCGGCTGCTGAAGACAGGTCCGCCGATTTCGGATGCGATTCACCGGCGCGCCATCGACTGCTGCCGCAAGGCCGTACGCGCCACGCTCTACGATCCTGACCTGATGAGCCACGGCCGCAGCTATTCGAACCAGTACACCAACATCTTCGCCGGCGGCGCGGCGTTTCTGGCCTTATATCCCGATGCCGGGCTGTCGGCGCGGCTCGCCGAGCGCGCATCGATCATCGGCACGGAGCTGCAAAGCCCGGCGGGTTACATGTACGAGAAGGACGGTCCCGATCTTGGCTACACGCTGAATACGCACCACGAAAATCTCCAGATGGCCTATCACTACTGGCGCGGCACGCACCTGGGCGATCTGCTGGTGGAAGAAGAAGACCGATTCAGCAAGTGGCTCATGTATAACCTGCTGCCGGAGCCGGGGCAGGATTTCTTCGTGGCCAATCGCAGCATTGAGACGCGCCAGAAGCACGCCATCTTCGCACCCATTGACACGCCGCTGGCCGATCGATGCGCGATCATGCGCGCTTACGCCACATCGCCCGATCTGCGTGCCGCGCAAATTCACGCCGCGCGCGAGAAACTCGACAGGGAGTGGCCCCAGGTGGATCCGCTTGAAATCGGCGAGTTCGAGACCCTCGGGCCTTACCGCTTTCTGCAGCGCGCGCATTACAACTGGCACCCGAGCAAGGAACAGATCGGCGAGGCGCGCAAGCTGGTTCGGCCGCTCGCCGAGGAGTCCTTCGTGGAGCAACTGAAGGACACGCGCAAGCCGATCGCGTTTACTTACGTTCGCCGGCCTGGCTACTACGCGGCTTTCGCTTCGGCGCCGCAGCCGATCGCCGAACAGCAGCGGCTGGGCCTCACCTTTGTGTGGACGCCATCCAGAGGGGTTCTTCTGCAATCGCAAACCAGCGGCTCGGAGACAGCATGGGGCACGTCCGCTGGCGGCGCGACGCCGATTGAAGCAGCCGGACTCTATGCTGCTTATTCTGACGGGAACGCGGCAGTCAGCTATCCACTGCCGGGTGGCGGAAGCAAGAAAATAATCTTCGCTGACGACCGCATTCGCATCCATGTTGAGCGTGCGGGCGACATTGTGGAGCGAGTTCCCGTTTTCAACCCGGCGTGTGTCACTTCGTCCGTGCAGACCACGGCCGTTCCGCTGGCCAGCTCGCCGGTTCCGGGAAAGGACTTCACCGTGGTCGAATTGCGCGCATCCGGAAAGCTCGAGTACGAGATTCGGCCGGTGGCGTAAACCTTTGGATCAACAGGGCCACTTGAGGTTTGTGCTTTCCCAGGTCTCAAAAGCGAGACCTGGGGCACCCAAATTTCGTGCGGCAACCGCCGGTGCAACACTTGATTCTTGTCCAATTTTCCTCGATATTTCCAAGATATCCTTGCTTCCCCACCTCCCATCCTTAGCCCTACTCTTTCACTACAGCGCTTCTTCGTAGAGCGTCCCTCAGAGAAAAATATGGCTACCATCCCTGACCTCCGCCTCGAAACCGGCCTGCCGGCGAACATCGACGCCGAAAAGACGATCCTGGGCGCGATCCTGCTCGACAACTCGGCCCACTCCGAGGCCTCCGAGCGGATCGACGCGGATGACTTCTCGCTCGACTCCCACCGCCGCATCTACCTGCGCATGACCGAGCTGATGAACTCGCAGCGTGCGGTGGACATCGTAACCCTGGCCGAGGAACTGGCGCGCAACAAGGAAGTGGAGGCCGTGGGCGGTGTGGCGTATCTCGCGTCGCTCACAGAAGGGCTGCCGCGCCGGCCGGTCATTGAAGAGTACATCCGGATCGTCAAAGACAAGAGCCTGCTGCGCCGGCTCATGCTGATCTGCTCATCGGCCATTGCCCGCGCCGCCGACCAGAGCGAAACCGCGCTCGAGGTGCTGGGCGCTGCCGAGACGCAGCTTCTTGAAGTGAGCGAAAAGGGCATCGTGCATGGCCTGCAGCCGCTCGATGTGATCGTGCAGAACTCCTTCGGCACTATCGACAACCTTTACAAGGAGAGCCGCGAGGTCACCGGCCTGGCCACCGACTTCAAAGTCTTCGACCAGATGACCAGCGGCCTGCAAAAGGGCGAGCTGGTCATCATCGCCGCGCGCCCCTCCATGGGCAAGACGGCGTTTGCCATCAACATTGCACAGAACGCCGCAGTGAACCATCATGCAATCGTTGCCGTCTTCAGCCTGGAAATGAGCAAGGAGTCTCTGCTGCGCCGCATGCTGGCCTCGCAGGCCTGGGTTGACCAGCGCAAGCTCCAGACCGGCTTCATCAGCCGCGACGACCAGGGCAAACTGCAGCGCGGACTCGAACAGCTGGTCGAGTCGCGCATCTTCATCGACGACTCGGCCGGCATATCGCTGGCTGAGATGCGGGCCAAAGCTCGCCGCCTGAAGCAGACCGCGGGCGGCCTCGATCTTGTAGTGGTCGATTATCTGCAACTGATGTCGGCCACGCTGCCCTCGGCGGGCGGCAAGAAATACGAGAACCGTACGCAGGAAGTCTCAGCTATCTCCCGCGGACTGAAGGCGCTGGCCAAGGAGATGAATGTGCCGGTCGTCGCGCTTTCGCAGCTCTCCCGCGCCAGCGAGCGCCGCGGCGACGAAAAGCGCCCGCTCCTGAGCGATCTGCGCGAATCCGGCTCCATTGAGCAGGACGCCGACGTGGTGGCCTTCATCCATCGCGAGTCCTACTACAACCGCGACGAGGAGATGAGCGAGTCGGACAAGGCAAAATCCGAGATCATCATCTCCAAGCAGCGCAACGGACCCACCGGCACAGTGCACCTGAACTTTATCTCGCGCTTTACGCGGTTCGACAAC
>JBAUCP010000752.1:0-3785 GCA_049677625.1 Occallatibacter sp.
ACTTAAGGTCCGCCTCTTTCTATTTTCATACGGCTCTAGTGCAGATAGCGCGCGAGCCAATCGAGAAATGTGGCGTACCAGAGCTGGCTGTTCTGCGGCTTGAGGACCCAGTGGCCTTCGTCGGGGAAGTAGAGCATCTTGCTGGGCACGCCGAGCATCTGCAGCGTGTCGAAAAGCTGGAATCCCTCGCTCACGTCGAGCCGGTAATCGAGCTGGCTGTGAATGACGAGCGTAGGCGTCTTGAAGCTCTTGGCTGAGAGAGACGGGGACCACTTGCGGAACGGATTCTGGTCGTCCGGTTTGCCGTAATAGTCCCACGGATGGCCTTTGAACTCCCAGATATTGAACCAGTCCTCTTCCGTCGATCCGAAGGCCGACTCCGCGTTGAACATGCCGTCGTGCGAGACGATGCACTTGAAGCGGTCGGTGTGGCCCAGCACCCAGTTGGCCATGTAGCCGCCGTAGCTGGCGCCCAGCGCGCACTCGCGGGTCTTGTCGATAAACGGATAATGCTGTTCGGCGTAGTCCAGGCCGGTCATCAGATCAGTGAATGGCTTGCCACCCCAGTCGCCGTTCACGCCGTCCACGATGGCCTGCCCGTAGCCGGTCGAGCCGCGCGGATTGATCATGATGACGACGTAGCCATTGGCGGCAAAAAGCTCAGCGTTCCAGCGGTAGCTCCAGTCGTCGCCCCAGTTGCCCTGCGGGCCGCCGTGGATCAGAAACTTGACCGGATACTTCTTCGTCGCATCGAACCCCGGCGGCCGGATCAGGAATCCCTGCACCCAAGTCTTGTCCTCAGCACTAAACCAGAAATCTCCGATGGCGGGTAGGTCAAGCTGAGCCAATAGCGAGTCGTTGATGTGGGTGACGGGTCGGATCGCTACCAGGTTCAAACTGGGTAGCCCCATTCCTCCTCCGGATTTTCTGATTATCTCTTCGGCATGAGTGACGTCAGGCTCATTCAAGAAAAGTGCAACTATTTCGCTAGGCTCGCTGATTCGCGTCCTCGCGGCTAGCAGCCTGCTTCCATCCGCAATTGGATGCAGGTCAGAAAACTCACCGGCATTTTCAGTCAGTGAGGTGTCTCTCCCTGAGAGGTCCATCGATAGGATCGGTTCTTCTCCGGTAAGCGCCGCGACAAAATAAATTCGCTTTGAATCTGGCGCCCAAGCAAACTCATCTACCCACATCGTGAAGTCCGATGTGAGGTCTTTGATCCTCATCTTCTGCCTGTCATACTCCACCAGCCGGAACTTGTCGCTCTCGTATCCGGCGCGGGCCTGGCTGCGCCAGGCGATGTATTTGCCGTCGGGCGAGTAGGCGGGGTTGAAGTTGCCTCCGGCGGAAGTGGATATTTTTCTGGCTTTGGATGAGGGATCAGTCAGATCGAGAGTATAGATCTGCGCGCTGATCGAGATTGCCGGAACCGGATCGGGATTTTCGGTGAAGGCCAGTTCTTTGGAGTCGGGCGAAAAGTCGCAGCCGCAGCTTGAGTCTTCGAGCGAGAAGGGCGGCACGTCGTGCGGGTCGCCGGGGTTCAGGTCGCGAATACCACCGCCCTCAACCGAAACTAAGAAGAGGTGGAACCTCTTGTCGCCGGTGTAGTGGTTCCAGTGGCGATAGAGCAGGTGGGTGAAGATCTGTGCCTTCACCTGGCTGTCGGCCAGGGCTTTGTCTCTGGCCTGGTTGCAACTGTTTCCGGCTCCGCCGTCCGCAGGACTGATCGGCGCGCAGTCAGGATAGACGGCTGAAGTAAACACGATGGACTTGCCGTCGGGAGACCATTTGGGACTGCCCGCATCGGTGGCGATACTGGTGAGTTTGTGCGGGTGGGCGGTTGCGCCGGTGGCGGAGTCGAAGTCGGCGAGCCAGAGCTGCTGGCCGCCTTCGCGGCTGCTTACAAAGGCGATGCGCTTGCCGTCGGGGGCGAACTCGGGGTTGGAGTCGCCCGGCTGGCCCACGGCGAGCTTCTGTGGGTCGCCTCCCGAGATTGGCTGCAGCCACAGCTCCGCTGTTTTGGTGTTTCGGTCCAGGTCTACGGTTGTCACGGAGTAGGCCAGCCATTTCCCGTCCGGCGAAACAGCCGTCTCGCCCAGCCGCTTCATCGCCATCATGTCCTCGAATGTCATGGGACGCTTCACGGGAAGGGTCTTGGGGCCCACGGACGAAGATCCGTCTGTGGAGACCCCGGACTGGGCGGGCGAGAGGGAGGCGATCGAAGCCGCGGTGACGAAGAGAAAGACAAGAATCTGTGCTTTCCCAGGTCTCAGAAGCGAGACCTGGGGCACCCATTTCCATGCTGCTCGATACATGTGGTCCCCTTTTCACCGGAGTGAAGAGAAAAGTGTACATCGAGGACAAGGGGTCAGGTTTCAGGGGTTAGGGGTCAGAATTTCCGACGCGAGTGCTGGGCCGGTGCTCCAAATGTTCTTATTTATTGTCGTCGCCGGTCAGCCGAAAGGTAATCGTGCCCCAGAAGGAGCGGGCGCGCATCTGCACGGGCAGGTGGCGGTCGTCGTTTGTGTACCAGATCCAGATGTTGCCGCGGTTCTTCACCACGCCGGCGTCGGCCGTGGGCTGCACGCGGACGGTCTTGAAGGTGCCGAGCGTGGTCTTGATCTCTTCCAGGCCCTCCACCTTCATCGTGACCGGCACGGTGCGTTGCGCGTCAGCCACCGGAACCACGAAGCTGTGGCCCACATCGAGCGGCTGCGAGGCAGTGTAAAACATGCCGGTGAGCAGATCGGTCAGGCAGCCCTGCACCGGCGTCTCCACGTGCTTGGTCTGGCCGGTGACCAGGTTCTTTTCATCCAGGATCGACTTGTTCTGGCCGTAGTCCAGCCGCAGGGTGGAGTTGATCTGGCGGCGGCCCTCGACCGTCTGTTTGTCGAACTCGTAAGTGCAGCCTTTGGCACGGTCGAAGCTGGTCTGGAAGCGGTCGCTCAGGTGGAAGAGCATATTAATGGCGCCGCTGGTTTCGGCTGTGGTGGTCAGGCGCTCGCGGTCGCCGTCGGCCTCAAAGTGCACCTGGGCCGTGGCGACGGGGAAGACGCGCCAGTCCACCGAGTAGGTGAGAGTCTGCTTTTGCGGAAAGGCAAAGCCGGCGCGCGGCGGCGTGAGTGTAACGGGCTGCTGCTGGCCATAAGCCACAGTTGCGAGCGCAAGGGCGCAAAATAGGGTCGCTTTCAACGTAGAAAGTGGCTCCTTCACAAAAAACGTAGCCGTCCTGAAAGCGCTCATCGTGCCCCGCGAAGGATGACCGATAGCGCCGGACGCAAAAAGATCAGGCTGAGGTAGAGCAGTGCGGCCCCTATTGCAGCATTGTACTCGCGGTGTTGGAGGTAACGGGCAAGCGAGAAGCGCGGGTTCCCGGCTTCGGCGTCCTGGGCGGCTTCGGCAGCGGTTTTGCCCGCCGGCGGTTTTGATGTCGCCCTGCGCGGGATGAGCCGCGGGATGAGTCTGGGCACGCTCCGGCTATAGGCGTCGAACGCAGGGAATGTGGCCTGCAGAAAACGCTCCTCAGAAGCGATAACCGGTATATAAATGAGCGCGAAACCCACGGCCAGCACCAGCGCCACGGCCCAGCTGAGCAACGCCACGGCAAAGCCGGCGGCCATGAGCATGGAGCCCAGGTAGAGCGGGTTGCGGGTGTGCGCGTATGGGCCGGTCATGGTGAGTTCGCGGTTCTTTTTCACGTAGCCGGCGGCGTAGCCGCGCAGCCAAAGGCCGGGCAGCACCAGCGCCAGGCTCCAGGCCACTGCGGCTGGCCGCGGCGCGCGCCG
>JBAUCP010000753.1:0-12077 GCA_049677625.1 Occallatibacter sp.
CTCATGTAGCGCCGGCCTCCTGGCCGGGGTGGTAGGCCGGCTGCCCTGGCGGCGTCCACGCCGCCAGCGTGCTCGCATCAGGGCCGCACACTCTCATCCATCCGCGCTTTGCTGAGCGTTTCGAAGAAACGCACTACCGCTTCCAGGTCGCGCTCGGGCAGCGTGGCCAGCAGGCGCCGCGTTTCCTGCTCTACGCCCTCATACAAACCCGCCAGCTTGCGCAGCTTGGCCGGCACAATCTTGATGAGCAGGCTGCGCCGGTCCGCAGGGTTGGGCTCGCGGCGGATGTAGCCGGCCTTTTCAAGGCGGTCGAGCGCCACCGTGACGCCGCCGCTGCTCAGCCCGGTTGAGGCCGCCAGGCGGCTCGGCGTCGCCGGCCCGTAGAGCTGCAGCGTGTGCACCATCTGCATGTCGGTGAGCCCCATGCCTGCGCGCTCGGCGGCCTGCGCGTTGAAGAAGATGCCCGCCGCGAGGAACTTGCGTATCTCAAGCACAATGCGGTCCGCGGTGGTCACGGGCTCCGGCGTCCGCGCCAGGTCCTCGGCTGCCAGCCTTGCCTTGCTCTTCCGGCCCTCCGATTTTTTTTGCACGCGGGCTCTCCTTTGTGCTTTACTTGAAAAGTATCTTAGTTTATAAGATACATGGAGGATGAATCGAATGGCTTCTACCATCAAAGCATACAAGGGCATGGGCATGGAGGGCGGCGTGGCGCGCTGGTACGACCGCACCACGCGCAAGGACATGCCGGAGTTCCGCGTCCTGGCCGCGCGCATCGCCGCGGCCGTTCCCCCCGCAGCCCAGGTGCTTGAGGTCGCACCCGGTCCCGGCTTTCTCTCGATCGAGCTGGCGCGGCGCGGCCTCAACGTCCGCGCCGTGGACATCAGCAAGACCTTCGTCGAAATCGCGCGCCGCAACGCCGCCGCCGAGGGCGCACCCGAGAGCATAAATGTCCGCTTCGAGCTGGGTAACGCTTCGGCTCTGCCCGTCGAGAGCGGCAGCGTGGACTTCGTCGTCTGCCGCGCGGCCTTTAAGAACTTCAGCGAGCCGGTGAAGGCGCTCGCGGAGATGCGCCGCGTCCTCAGTCCCGGCGGAACGGCGCTGGTTATCGACCTGCGCCGCGACGTCCGCGCATCCGAGATCAGCCGCTACGTCGATGGATTGGGCGTGAACCTGCTGAACCGCGTTTTTATGCGCTTCGCGTTCCGCCACATGCTCATCGGACGCGCCTACATGCTGGAGCAGATGCGCGGCATGGCGCTGGAAGCCGGCTGGACGGAGCCGCGCATCGACAGTTCGCCGCTCGGCTTTGAGGCGTGGTTGAAGAAGTAGGCCGCCGTTTAGCCTCAGTGCGCTTCAACAACTTCGCGCGCCGGATCGATCGTCTCCAGGCCTTCGCCTTTGGCTGCTTCGAGCAGCGCGGCGGAGGCCGAGACAAACTTGATCTCAGTGCCCTTGAACATGTCGCGCGCGGCCAGCACGGCGCCCAGTTGCAAGGCCTGCGGCCAGCGCAGCGTGCTGCGGTCGAGCAGTTGCCGCGCCGCCTCCAGCACCGCCGGGTTCAGCGGCTGCTGCACGGCGCGCGCTGACTCCAGGCGCAACACTTCGAGCGCCTGCACAGCGTCGGCCGGCGCAATGTCGCCCGCCCGCTCGCGCCGCCGGATGGCGGCGTAGACCTCGAGCGGCGTGGCGGCCGAGATCAGCTTGCGGTTGTCTTCCACGGTTTCCATCAGCCGGATGAGCCCGTCTGTGCCCGGCTCCTGCACAAACAGCTTCATGAACGCCGTGGCTTCAAGAAAGTAGAAGCTCACTCCTCACCCCGTTCCTCTTCGATCGCCTCGGCAGCCGCGTCGCCCTGCACGGCAACCGGATGGAAGCGCTGCGCCTCCTCGGGGATTCCGGCCTCGGCTCGGTTCAGCCGGATCGTGGTTGTCGGATACGCCGGCGTCTTGGGATTGGCGATCTTGCTGGTCATCACCAGGCCGCGCTGGATGGCCTCAGCCAGCACCGCCTGGCGCGTCTCCGGGTGCTGGTTCCAGCGGAACGACTTGCGCGGCAAAAACGAATCGCGGAACCACTTGAGCGCGATGAACGCATGGCCGCCGCGCTCGGCCTCAGCCAGCGCCGCGCACAGCTCCTTCACGCGCGCGTCCATATCGGCCGGCGCCACCGGCTCGTCGGCGCTCTCCTCTTCGTCTACGGCGTGAGCAGCGGCGATGCGCGGCGCGCGGGTGGGCCGGGGAGCCGGCTCGCCGTCGCCCACGCGCTCAAAGTAGATGCGTACCTCGTCGTCTTCCGGCGACCAGGCATCGGCCGACGCGTTCCTGCGCTTGCTGCGCCCGTTCTCGCTGCAGAGCTCGACAATGGCCTGGTATCCGGGAGGAGACAGGAAGCGAAGCGCCCGCAACAGCCCAGGATCCTGCGAGTATTGCAGTTCGTTCAACGCGTCTTCAATAATCTCTTCCGCGGCGGGAATGGTCAGATTGCCGTTCTCTACGCTGTTCTGTGCAGCTCTTGTCGCCTTCATAACGTTCTCTCCGTTGCTGTATCTTGCGCCCGCTCTGGCGGCTGCGGATCAAAAACGGTCCCTGGGGAAAGACCTTGCCGCGCACTGAAGCCCGTCGGCTTCTTCATTTAAGAAATTGAACTCATTGCCTTGACGGGACCCGGTAATGCCTGCCCGGCGGGGAAGTATTTGTTTCTTTTGAAACCCGTAAACCGCAAATGCGGAGGTCCTCTGCGTGGCCGTCCCGGCGCTGCCGCCGGTCAGAGCGTACGGCTCTAACCTCTGCGATGGCTTGAGCAGCTTATTCGCTGGTTCCGCGGACTCCCGCTTCAATCGGTCCGGCAAGAGGAATCCAATAGACTTCTCGAATCAATGTAAGACGGCGCATGGCAAGCATAAGGCTTTTGCACCCAAAAGCCTGGATTTCTCTCTTCCACCGCACGGTTTTCGAGAATATTCCAGCTCAATGCAACACTATACAACCTTCAGTGCTTAAAATGTTACCCCTTCCGCGCGGTTTGCGCGGAAAAGTTAGCGCGGCGCTGCGCTTACTTCCGGCGCGCAAATTCGTACAATAAGTACATGGGTTCTTTGCGGTCTGTGCTGTTCCTGCTTTTCTGCTTAGCTTCAACCGGGTTGTACGCGGAACCCGGCCCGGTCTTCGACCTCTCGGGGCCCAAGGTAGATGTGCATGTAAAACGCGGAGAAATTACGCTGCCCATCTCCGAGGCGGCCAATCTGCTCCCCGGCGACCGGCTCTGGATTCACCCCGACCTTCCCGAAAGCCAGTCTACTCATTTTGTGCTGGTAGTCGCTTTCCTGCGCGGGTCCACCAACCCGCCGCCGCCGGAGTGGTTTACCCGCGTGGAGACCTGGACCCCGGAAGCGCGCGAAGAGGGCGTCTTTGTTACGGTTCCGGCTGAGGCGCAGCAGGCCCTGCTCTTCCTGGCGCCGGAGACCGGAGGCGACTTCAACACTCTTCGCGGCGCCGTGCGCGGCCGTCCCGGCGCCTTTGTCCGCGCCGCACAGGACCTGCAGGCAGCCAGTTGGGAGCGGATGCGTCTCGAGGCCTACCTCGACGACGTCAAAGCCACCTCCCAGACCGACCCCAGGTTGTTGAAAGAGCGCGCCGAACTAGCCGCACGCAGCCTCGGCATCAAGATCAACCAGGACTGCTTCAACCGGCCCATCGACCAGCAGGCCACCTGCCTCACGCAGAACTCCGAGGGTCTGGTGCTGGACGACGCCAACGCACAATCCCTCATCAATCAGCTCACCAGCGGCTCAACTGCCGACCTGATGAACCAGCTCAGCTACTCCAGCATGGCCGGCGGCGGCCTTTACAGCCCTTATGTGGGCGCCGTGGTGGACACCGCGCGCATCCTCGCCTCGCTGCATACCGCTCATTTCCAATACATTCCGGCGCTGGCGCTGCCCACTGCCGACACCCTCAATCTCCGCCTCAACATGCCTCCGTCGTTCCGCAATCCCAAGTCGGTGGTGGTGGTGGCGCTGCCTCCCATCGGCCCTCCCCGGCCGGAACCGCTGCACCCGGTAAACCCGTCTGACAGCTTCTGCGCCTACAAGCCAACCCTGGTGCTGCCGGCCGAGGGCGCGCCGCTGGTCTTCGCAACCCAGCTTGCTCATGATCTCGTTCTCCACATTGAGCCCGCCGCCGGCCAGAAGGCCGCGGCGGTCAACCTGCCGCTGAAGGCCGACCCGGGCCTGGGCGGACTGGTTCCGGGGGAAAAGATTCCGTCTCTGCCGCAGGGCGAGCTTACCGGCGTAGTCACCGGCAAGTGGGGATTTGACGACTGGGAGGGCCCGCGCTTCCATCTCTACTCCGCCGAGAGCGGCAAATGGAGCCTTGCCACGGCGGACCAGTCCGCGTTGGTGGTGGGCCGCGACGACACGGTCCACCTGGAGGGCCAGAACTCCCTTTGCGTGGAAAAGGTGGAAGAGCTGGCCGCGCAAGGACATCCAGCTGGCCTGACCTGGAAGTCTCCTACGCCGGACGCCCTTGAAGTCTCGCTGAATCTGAAAGATGCCGCGCCGGGACTGGTCAATGTGGCAGTCTATGAGTACGGCCTGGACAAGCCCGACCAGTTGAAGATGACCGCCTATGACGCGGCCGCTTCGCTGGACCGGCTCACGCTCTCGGCCGGCGACAGCCAGGCCCTGCTCAAGGGCACGCGTCTCGATGAGGTAGCCAGCGCCAAGTTCAATGGCATCAGCTTTTCGCCGGTTGCGCTCGCCCACGTGGACGACTTCGACCAGTTGATCATGAACGCCGCCGGCTCGACCGCCGACCTGACGCCCGGCAAGCTCTACATGGCCCGCGTGGAGCTCAAGGATGGCCGCCAACTCAAGACGCCGGTCAGCGTCGATCCGCCACGGCCGCATATCACGCTGCTCAGCAAAGGCCTACAGATCGACGCCTCCGCCGGTCCGATGCCGGTGCAGTTCGGCAGCGCGGACGACCTCCCCGTGGACGAGCATGTGGTTTTCTTCCTCAAGTCGATCTCTCCGATCACCTTTCCGCGCACGGAAAAGGTGGAAGTGGCAGCGGCCGATGCGAGCTTCCACACGGTTCTGGGCCTGGCTGACGGCAGCCTGATGCTGGAGGACGCGAAGACCGCGGAGGGAACCGTGGACCCGCTGGCCCGCTTCGGCTCCTCGGCCTTTGGGCCCGTTCGCATCCGCGCCATCTCCCCGGACGGCACGACCGGCGACTGGCTGCCGCTGGGAACCCTGGTGCGCCTGCCCGGATTCAGGGAGCTGCGCTGCCCGCGCGCCGTCTCCAAGCCCTGCATGCTCTCCGGCAATAACCTTTTTCTGGCTGATTCCATTGCCTCGACGCCGGACTTCGACAACCCCGCCGACGTGCCGCCCGAGTTCACCGGAACCCAGCTCGCCGTTCCGCACCCCGTGAACGGCGTTCTCTATCTGAAGCTGCGCGACGACCCCTCCACAGTGCAGATGCTCACCTTGCCTGTGACTCCGGCTCAGGCTCCGGCTCAGGCCCAGGGTCAACCGTCGCCGGAGCCGCCAGCAGAGCCATTGCCCGCGCCCGAAGCTGCACCTGCAAATCCCTCTACGCCGCCACCCGCAGCCGCACCGCAAACGCCGCCGACCGCGTCGTCAACTGCTACGGATCAGCCGAAAGCCGCGCAGTAAGGCGCTGCCTAATCCCCGTGCGCCTCTTCAAGCTCAACGCCGACTCGACGCAGCTTCATCAGCTTCCACTGCAGCCGGTCGAAGAAGAGATAGACGACCGGCGTGGTAAACAGGGTAAGCGCCTGCGAGACCAGCAGCCCGCCCACAATGGTGATGCCCAGCGGCTTGCGCAGCTCAGAGCCCACCCCCATGCCGATGGCCAGCGGCAGCCCGCCGAAGAGCGCTGCCATGGTGGTCATCATGATCGGCCTGAAGCGCAGCGTCGCCGCCTGGTAGATGGCCTCCACCGGCGGCAGCCCCTGGTCGCGCTCGGCCTGGAGCGCGAAGTCGATCATGAGAATCGCGTTCTTTTTCACGATGCCGATGAGCAGGACGATGCCGATGAGCGCAATGATACTCAGCTCCGTCCCCGTGAGCAGCAGCGCCAGAATCGCACCCGCGCCCGCCGGAGGCAGGGTGGAAAGAATGGTGAGCGGGTGGATCAGGCTCTCGTACAGAATGCCCAGCACGATGTAAACCGCCACCACCGCGGAGAGAATCAGCCACTTCTCGTTCTGGAGCGACTCCTGGTAAGCCTGTGCCGTGCCCTGAAACGTGGCATGGACGCTCGACGGCATGCCTAGGTCGCGCTGCACTTTTTCAAGCGCGGTGACGGCGTCGCCCAGGGCCACGTTGGGCGCCAGATTGTAGGTGAGCGTCACCGCCGGGTACTGCCCCTGGTGATTTACCTGCAGTGAGGTGCGCTGGTCCTCAAAGTGCGCAATCGCCGAGAGCGGGACCATGGCGCCGGTCGAGGACTTGATGAAGATGCCGTTCAGCGAGTCCGGGCTGCGCTGAAATCTGGGATCGACCTCCATGACGACGAAGTACTGGTTGAGCGCGGTGTACATGGTGGAGACCTCGCGCTGCCCGAATGCATCGTAGAGCACCTGGTCGATGGCCTCGGCGCTGATGCCCAGCCGCGAAGCCGTGTCGCGGTCAATAACCAGGTTGGCGGCCAGCCCTCGATCCTGCTGATCGGTGGAAACATCGCGCAGCTGGGGCATCTTCATCGCGCGGGCCTCGAGCTGCGGCGCCCACTGGTTCAGCTCTTCGAGGTTTTCGTCCGACAGCGTGTATTGATACTGCGCTGAGCTGCCGCGCGCGCCGATCTGAATATCCTGCTGCGCCTGCAAAAAGAGCGTTGCGCCGGGCACGCTGGTCAGCTTGCTGCGCAGCCGGTTCACCACGTCGTCTGAAGAGACGCGCCCCGGCCGGTCTGCGAGCGGCTTGAGCGCCATGAACATGCGGCCTACGTTGTTGCTGCCGCCGCCGGGTCCGCCGCCGCCCGCAAATCCGTTCACTGACAGCACGGCCGGGTCGTCGAGCGCGATCTGCGCAAGCTGCTTCTGCTTGGCCATCATGGCGTCAAAGCTGATGTCCTGCGAGCCGATGGTCTGGCCGCTGATGCGGCCCGTATCCTGCTGCGGAAAGAACCCCTTGGGCACAATGAAGAACAGATACACGTTCAGCACCGCCACGCCCACGGTCACGCCCAGCATGAATACCTGGTGCGAGAGCACCCAGCGCAGGGCCGCGGCGTATTCCTCGTGCAGCCAGTCGAAGGCGCGCTCGCTGGCGCGGTAGAGCGCGCCGTGGCGGGCTTCGTCGCGCGGCTTGAGAAAGCGCGCGCAGAGCATGGGCGTGGTGGTGAGCGAAACCAGCAGGGATGCGGCGATGGCCACCGAAAGCGTAACCGCGAACTCGCGGAAGAGCTTGCCGACAATGCCGCCCATGAGCAGAATCGGAGTGAACACGGCAATCAGCGAAGTGCTCATCGAGATCACCGTGAAGCCGATCTCTTTCGAGCCCTTCATCGCCGCTTCGTAGGGCTTCATGCCCATCTCCAGATAGCGGGTGATGTTCTCGATCACCACGATCGCGTCGTCCACTACAAAGCCGGTCGAGATGGTGAGCGCCATCAGCGAGAGGTTGTCAATGCTGTAGCCCAGCAGCGACATCACGCCAAACGTGCTCAGCAGCGAGAGCGGCACGGCGATGGACGGAATGATGGTGGCCCACACCTCGCGCAGGAACAGGAAGACCACCAGCACCACCAGCACCACGCTGATGACGAGCGAGATCTCCACATCGCGCACGCCTTCGCGGATGGTGACCGTGCGGTCGCTCACCACGTTGATCTTGATGGTGGGCGGAATCGACGCCTGCAGGTGCGGCAGTTCGGCCATCAGCCGGTCCACGGTGGAGATCACGTTGGCGCCGGGGCTCTTGAAGATGAACAGCATGATGGCGTTGCTAACTTTGCCCGGCGGCCCTTTGAGGGGATTGATGCCGGCCACGCCGCCGGTCAGGATGTTGGCCACGCTGTCATTCACTTCGCCCAGGTCCCCGATGCGGACCGGCGCACCTGTCGAGCGGTTGTAGCCGGCGATGATCGGCGCGTAATCGCTGGCCTTGAAGATCTGGTCGTTGTCGGTGATTGCCCAGCGATGTGTTGCGTCCTGGAACGCGCCCTTGGGCCGGTTGGCATTGGCGTTGGCCAGCGCCGTGCGCACCGCCTCAAGGCCCACGCCGTTGTTGCCCAGCTGCATGGGGTTCAGCTCCACGCGCACCGCGGGGCTGGAGCTGCCGCCTACAAACACCGTGCCAACGCCCTGCACCTGCGACATCTTCTGCGCCAGAATCGAGTCGGCCATGTCGTAGACGACCGGCTCCGGCACCACGTCCGTGGTCAGCGTCATGATCAGGATGGGCGAGTCGGCCGGGTTTGCCTTGCGGTAATTCGGGTTCTGCGGCAGGTAAGCGGGCAGTTGGCTGCGCGCCGCGTTGATGGCAGCCTGCACGTCGCGCGCCGCCGCGTCGATGTTGCGGTTGATGTCGAACTGCAGATTGACTGACGCCGTGCCCAGCGAGCTGGACGAGGTCATCTGGTTCACGCCGGCGATGCGCCCGAACTGCCGCTCGAGCGGCGTGGCGACTGCCGAGGCCATGGTCTCCGGACTGCCTCCCGGCAATCCCCCGTTCACGCTGATCACGGGAAAATCGACGTCGGGCAGCGACGCTACCGGCAGAACCGTGTAAGCCACCGAGCCGGCCAGCAGCAGGGCCAGGCTGAGCAGCGAAGTGGCCACCGGGCGGTTGATGAAGGATGCGGAGAGATGCATCAGTCGGCGCTCACGGTTTCCGGCTGGTGTTGCGCTGCCAGCTCGCGCGGCCGCATGCGGTGGGCAAGCTTGTCGAAGTAGAGGTAGACGACCGGCGTGGTAAAGAGGGTGAGCAGTTGCGAAAAGATGAGCCCGCCCACGATGGTAATGCCCAGCGGCCTGCGCAGCTCCGCGCCCACGCCGCCGCCCAGCGCCAGCGGCAATCCGCCCAGCAGCGCGGCCATGGTGGTCATGATGATGGGCCTGAAGCGCAGCAGGCAGGCTTGAAAGATGGCCTCTTCAGCCGGCTTGCCTTCCTCGCGCTCGGCCTGCAGCGCAAAGTCGATCATCATGATGGCGTTCTTCTGCACAATGCCGATGAGCAGGATAATGCCTATGAGCGCGATCACGCTGAAGTCCACGTGCGTGATCATGAGCGCCAGCAGCGCGCCCACCCCTGCCGAGGGCAGCGTGGAGATGATCGTGATGGGATGAATGTAGCTCTCGTAGAGCACGCCCAGAACGATGTAAACCGTGATGAGCGCAGCCAGAATCAGCAGCGGCTCATTGGCCAGCGAGCTCTGGAAGGCAGCCGCCGTTCCCTCGAAGCTGGCGTTGACTGAGGCCGGCATCTGGATGCGCTGCTCGATCCGGTTCACGGCGTTTACCGCGTCGCCCAGCGCCTTGCCCGGCGCTAGATTGAAGCTGATCACAGTGGAAGGGAACTGCCCCTGGTGCCCGATGGCGAGTTGCGCACGGGACTGCTCCCAGTGCGCCAACATGCTGAGCGGAACCTGCGTGCCGTTGCCGGATTTCACGAAGAGATGCTGCAGAGTGGCGGGATCGGTCTGGAAACTCTGCCCCACCTCCATCACCACGTGGTATTGGTTGAGCTGCGTAAAGATGGTGGAAACCTGCCGCTGGCCGAACGCGTCGTAAAGCGTGTTGTCGATGTCGGCCATGGCGATGCCCAGCCGCGCGGCCGTATCGCGGTCGATCACCAGTTGCGCGCCCAGTCCCTGGTCCTGCAGGTCGCTGGCCACGTCGGTCACCATGCTCTCCCGGCTCAGCTCGTCCACCATCTTGCGCGTGTAGATCGCCAGCTCGTTCGGATCGGGGTCTTCGAGCGCATACTGGAACTCCGTCCGGCTCACGCGGTCTTCCACCGTCAGGTCCTGCAACGGCTGCAGAAAGAGCTGAATCCCCTCCACCTCCGCCACCTTCGGCTGCAGCCGCCGGATCACCTCCGCCGCGGATACCTTGCGCACATCGAGCGGCTTGAGCGTGATCTGTATGCGGCCGGAGTTGAGCGTAGTGTTGGTGCCGTCCACGCCGATGAACGAGGAGACGTTATCGACCGCGGAATCCTGCAGCACCACATCGACCAGCTTTTGCTGCCGCTGGGCCATGCTGGCAAAGCTCACCGTCTGCGGCGCCTCGCTGATGCCGAGAATCACGCCTGTATCCTGCACCGGGAAAAATCCCTTCGGCACCGCGATGAACAAGAGCACCGTGGCCACGAAAGTGGAGATCGTGAGCAGCAGCGTGGCAAAGCGATGGCGCAGGATCACCCGCAGCATGCGGCCATACGAGGCGATGATGGCGTTAAACACGTCCTCTGACCAGTGGTAGAAGCGCGTCTCCCGTGCGTTTGCCTTGTCGCGCAGGATGCGCGAGCACATCATAGGCGTGAGTGTGAGCGATACCACGGCCGAGACCATGATGGTGACCGCCAGCGTGATGGCAAACTCGCGGAAGAGCCGGCCCACCACGTCGCTCATGAAGAGCAGCGGAATCAGCACCGCGATGAGCGAAACCGTGAGCGACATGATGGTGAAGCCGATCTGCTCGCTGCCTTTGAGCGCCGCCTGCATCGGGCTCATGCCTTCCTCGATGAACCGCGAGATGTTCTCGATCATCACGATCGCGTCATCGACCACGAAGCCCGTCGAAATGGTCAGCGCCATGAGGGTGAGGTTGTTCAGCGAGTAGCCCAGCAGGTACATCACGCCAAACGTGCCCATGATCGAGAGCGGCACGGCGACCGAGGGGATGATCGTCGCGGCCAGGTTGCGCAGGAAGAGAAAGATCACCATCACCACCAGCGCCACCGTGAGCATCAGCTCGTACTCCACATCCTTTACTGAGGCGCGGATGGTCACCGTGCGGTCGGTGAGCACCTGCACCTGGATGGTGGCCGGCAGCGCCTGCTGCAACTGCGGCAACAGCTTGTGAATGCGATCGACGACGGCGATGATATTGGCGCCCGGCTGGCGCTGGATGTTTACGATGACCGCCGGCTGACGGCCCATCCACGCAGCCTGCTGGTTGTTCTCGGCAGCGTCAACGATGGTGGCCACATCCGACGCGCGCACCGGCGCGCCATTGCGATAGGCCACGATCACCGGCTTGTAGTCCTGGCTCGACAGCAACTGGTCGTTTGCGCCAATGGTGAACGACTGCCGCGAGCCGTTCAGGGTGCCTTTGGCCTGATCCACGTTGGCCGCGGCCACGGCGGCGCGCAGGTCTTCGAGGCTCAGGTTATAGGCGGCAAGCTGCGCGGGGTTGGCCTGGATGCGCACCGAGGGCTTCTGCCCGCCTGCGATCGCCACCAGGCCCACGCCGGTCACCTGCGAGATCTTCTGGGCAAGGTTGGTGTCCGCGGCGTCTTCAATCTTGTCGAGCGGCAGCGTCTCCGAGGTGAGCGCCAGAGTCATGATCGGCGCGTCGGCCGGGTTGACCTTGCTGTAGATGGGCGGATTGGGCAGGTCGGTGGGCAGGAAGTTGGTGGCCGCGTTAATCGCCGCCTGCACCTCCTGCTCGGCCACGTCGATGTTCTCGTCCAGGTTGAATTCGAGCGTGATCACCGAGCCGCCGCCCGAGCTCATGGAGGTCATCTGCTTGAGGCCGGGCATCTGGCCGAACTGGCGCTCGAGCGGCGCGGTGACGGACGAGGCCATCACCTCCGGGCCGGCGCCGGGATAAAACGTGAGCACCTGGATGATCGGGTAATCGACCTCAGGCAGCGCCGAGACCGGCAACTGCTGATAGCCCAGGCCGCCGGCAAGCAGAATGGCCGCCATCAGCAGCGACGTGGCCACCGGGCGCAGAATGAACGGCCGGGACGGGCTAAGGCTCACTGCATTGTCCCCTTGCTGCTTGTGCTGCTTGCTCCGCCGCCGCCGCTCGCGCGAGCAGCTCTCTTCGGCTGGCTCAGGTCGGCGCTTGCGGGCGCTGCGGCGGGCGGCTGCGCG
>JBAUCP010000754.1:0-2995 GCA_049677625.1 Occallatibacter sp.
CCCCAGTTCACCACGTTCAGCACATTCAACGCGACCGCAACGAAGGTCAGGTTGTATTTGCGCGGCGCCGATGCGTCCAGATGAATCTGTGCGCCGCCGCCGCTCAGGCCGCGCCCGCTTACGCTCCCGCCGCCCGCCTGAAAGCCATCGTCTCCCTTTGTAGTTTTGATTCGTGGTCCCACGCCTACTACCTTGCTTACGCGCATGTGGAGAATGAAGTTCGCCGGTCCGGTTCCCAGGTCATAGGGCACAATCCGCTCGTTCGTTCCTGCCGGATTGGTGTCGAGGCACCCATATTGCGTTGAAATCACATCGGGATCGGAGCTGCTGCAAACGCCATAAGTCGGCCGCGCGTTAAATTGGTTATTTCCGGTAAGATCCTTGCCGATGGTCACGTTGTACGGCGTGCCCGACTGCGCTGCCAGCAGCGGAGCAAAGATGATTCCATGCGGAGCCGTGTATGTGCCTAGCAGAAACACCCTATGGCGGATATCGAAGCTCGCCCGCCCGTAATCGAAGCCCGGATTCTGCTCCACCGAGGGCTGCGAAGTTACCCCCTGCGTATCGCTCTTGGCATCGTTGAACGTATAAGAGCCGTTCAGGCCGAGATGCTTCCAGCGGACGCTCGTTGTCAGGATCACCTGCTGCTGCTTATACACGCCGCCCGACTGGAACTGGTAGTTATAAACCGTCGGAACGGTCGCTGAGAATTCATAGGTGGCTGGATCAAACGCGGGCGCGGTGATGTTATCGGTAAGATACTGGTGCACACCCTGCGTGTAAAGATAAGTGATATTTCCCGTGATGCCCTTGGCAATTTGGCGATCCACTCCGATCCCGCCCTGCATATCGAGCGCCGCATGAAAGTGCGGATCCAGGGTGTGAATCGACGGGATATTCGAACCGGCGCCCGAGCTATCGAAGTTCTCCACGTAGCTCGTCTGGTTGATGCCGTTGTCGTGGATGGCCTCGATCAGGTAGGGCGTCCCGGCGCCGGAGCCAAAGAAGTTCGGCACCGTGAACCGGTCGTAAAACCAGCCGTATCCGGCCCGAACCACGGTCTTCGCCGGCCCGTTGCCCATGTGCCGCGGGCTCCATGCCAGCGAGATGCGCGGACCCCAGTCCGCATGATCGTGGATTCGATTCTGTCCCTCGTAGCGCAACCCAAGCCCGATTCCCAGGTTGGGATTCACCCTCCAGTCATCCTCAAAAAACAGCGCGCCATCGAAGAGAAGCAGCCGCGCCAGCGGGTCGTTGATATTCGTCACCACATACTGCGACAAAGCATTGGCCTGATAATTCGCGACCGAGGTGTAGGTATAAGTTCCATTGGCTCCGGAGGTCGAGTAGTTAGCGTCGCGATAACTTTGCAGGCGCACTCCAAAGCGGAGTGTATGTTTCCCTGCGGTTGCGGTTGAGTAATTTTGTAACTCGAAGTTATCGTCATGATTCTGGGAAACGCCGGAGCTGTTGCCGCCACTTGTAAATGCTCCCTGCACGGTAACTGTTGGAGTTACATTGCCCGGGGTCTGTTCATTGCTGTCGCGCAGCCACTGGAAACGTGTTTCATTCACCAGCTGTGGATTGACGATGATTGTATCGCCGATCTGGAAGGTGTTCTGCAGGTGTTCTGAGGTAAATGCCTGCTCCGACAGACTAAGCCCTCCCACGCCGCTGCCCGACTGCGTTGAGCGGAAGATCGAGTCGCGCACGGTAATCATGTTGTTCTGGCCGATCATGAAATCGACGCGCGGATTTACCTGCAGCACGCTCGACGGATTGGGAAACGCCTCGGTTATGTTCTCGGTCGGATCGTCGGGGTTGATGGCGTCCACGATGTTCTGGTTCTGCCGGCTCATGTGGAATGCATTGAAAAAGTACGCCGCGTGCTTCGAGATGGGCCCGGTCAGGTTGCCAAACTGGGCGTCGAAATAGTAGCTCGGCTGATTGGCAACCAGCGGGTTTGCCGTATTCAGACCAGAGGTGCTTCCGAAGCCCGAGACCATTCCGTTCAGTTTCTGCGAGCCTGGCTTGGTAATAATCTCTACCCGCCCGTAGCCGATGCGGTCGAACTCGGCGGAAAACGGATTCTGATTCACGCGGATCTCGAGAATCGACGACTTGGGCGGAATCTGCCCGCCCTCGAAGCCGTCGATGTAAATCTGGCCGCCGTTCGGCCCCGCAGCCGGCCCGGCCAGCGCCTGCAGCTCGTTTTGCAGCTCGTCAGGATCGTCGGAGAGCGCGTCGAGATCGCTGCCTTTGATCACCGTCTGGCTCGCGTTCTGGTCCGCACTGACGCTGATCCCCTGGCTCTGCCCCTCCACCGTAACCTGCTGCTGCTCCACGGGGATCGAAAGCGGAAGATTCAGCTCTTTTGCCGCGCCACCCGTAATGACAACACCCGGCATCGAGAGCGGAGCAAACCCCTGCGCGGAGACCTCAACCGAGTAGTCGCCCGGAGCAAGCGACCGGAACGCATAGCGCCCATCGGCGCCGGATTTCGTTTTGAGCGCCTGGCTGCCGAGCCTGAGAGTAATGCCGGCGCCCGGTACCACCGCCCCGCTGGGGTCAAGCACCACGCCGCGCAGCGTGCCCGTCTGGGCAGCGGCCAGCGAGGGAAACAGCAAAGCGCACAACAGCACTGCCAGCGAGGCCAGGAGCCTCAGCTTCATGATCATATTCACCTGTTGCTGCCTCAGGAAAGGGGAAACTGCTTGCTTGAAAGACGATCGAACGTGAAGAAGCGCTTGCTCAATAGACGTGCCAGCGCTTGTCCGGTTAACCATCACTTCGAGTTTTGTGACGAATGAAATGTTACCATCCATAGCGTTACTAACTGTAACACATAAAGCTCATACATTCTCAACGGCGCTGGAGCAGCCACGAAGTGGATATCCTACGGCGTTTTCACAATTACTGTGAACTTTCTGGCATCGCGCAGGGTGGCGTTTTCTTGAGGAAAACGCCACTTGAGCGCAATCGCTTCGGTCTGCAC
>JBAUCP010000755.1:0-6030 GCA_049677625.1 Occallatibacter sp.
GCGGCGACGCGTCCTTGCACGCCTCAGCCATCGCCGTGCACGCGCCGCCCAGGTACGCAGTCACCGATTCCGAGCCGCCGCCCGTCGTCAAATCCAGCGCCCCATTCAGAATCAGCGCCGCCTGCACCTCCGCCTCGCGCGCGCCCTTGTGCCCGTGATGCTTCTGTGCTTCGCCCAGCGGCGCGCCCTCGGGATCGAGAGCCACCAGCGCGGCCAGTTCACCACCCGCCGAGCTGCCCGCCACGGCGATATGCGCCGCATCCAGATGGAACTCCGCGGCATGCGCGCGGAAGTACCTCACCGCCGCCAGCGACTCATGGAACGAAGCCGGAAAATGCACCGGATCGACATCGTACTCGATCGTAAAACCCACATAACCATCCTCGGCCAGCGCCTCGATCAGCTTCACCATCTGGCTGCGATTTCCATTCAACCATCCGCCGCCATGAATGAACACAATCCCCGGAAACGGCCCCGCGCCCTTGGGAATATAAATGTCCGCCTGCAGCGGCCCATTCGCTCCGGTCGTGTAAGCCACATCGCGAGTCACGGTGTAGCCCGCATCGATGCTCGCCGGCGTCTGCGCCATCGCCACTCCCGTGCCAGCCATCACCAGCAACAAAACCGCAATCCCCGCTGCCCTCATTCCCATCGCCGCGCCCGCCTCCATGCCTGCAGCGCGCCCAAAGCCACTTCACATGCCTTTATTGAGGCTCATTGCAGAAGGCAATCCTCATTGCCGGCAGCCCACGCTGTCAACCGCGCAGGAGGGAGATTGTAGCGCCGGCCTCCAGGCCCGCACCCCACCTGCGCCTCGACGGCCGCCGTAGAGACGCGAATTTACACTCGCCTGTCGCCCGAACCGCCGCCGATGCTCTACTCTTGCCAGTAACGCACCCGTCGCAGATCATCATTGAATCGCATGCCCAGAATCTTCGCCAAATTTCGCCAAGCGGTTCTGCAGGCCCTGGCCCACGACGTCATCAATACGTCCAAGGCCGCGGCTTACTCCGGCATGCTCATGCTCTTCCCCGCGCTCCTGATCGTCACGACGCTGGTAGCGCAGATTCAGGAAGGCAGCACCATGCTTGGCGAGCTGCGCTCCATCTACGAGCAGTTCCTGCCCACTGACACGCTCGATCTTCTCCAGTCCTACGTCCTCAGCCGCCATCTCTCGTCCGACCGGTTGATCTTCTCCGCGGCCACGCTCAGCCTCTTCGCCGGCCTCGGCGTCATGCTCTCGCTCATGGAGGGTTTTCGCCGCGCCTACCGGCTCCCCATGGAAGACTGGGGCTTTGTCAGCCGGCGTCTGCGCGCACTGCTCCTGCTGCCCATCGCTCTGGTTCCGCTTTCGGTGGCCACGCTGGTCATCGTCTTCGGCCGCCAGATTGAACTGTGGATCATCCACAACGCGGGCCACGACTTCCGTTACATCGTGCTCTTCTTCTGGCGCATGGCCCGCTGGTCGGTTGCCTTTCTCACCAGCACAACCGTCCTTGCCTCGCTCTATCACTTCGGCACCCGCCGCAAGGAACACTGGTTCTGGGTTGGCCCCGGCGCCGTCGGCGGCACGCTCATCTGGTTCCCGGCCACGCTCGCCTACGGCTGGTACGTCACCCGCATCTCTGACTACTCCATGTTCTACGGCTCCTTCGCCGCCGGCATCGCCACGCTGGTCTGGCTTTACATCACATCGTTCAGCGTGCTCATGGGCGCCGAGCTCAACGGCGTCCTCTACCGGGACCGCCAGGAAGAGAAAACTGCCGTAGAGCTCTCCGCCGCAGACGAAGCCCGTTCGGATTCGGTCCAGTCCTGAGCCCCAATTGCAATCTTTCCCCGCGCCGCGCCGACGCCAACCGTCCCGTAATGAGCCCTCCCGCTTTACAATGGAATCCAACGGCACCCCATTAACCTTTTCATCCAACCGAAAATCTCTTTTTACAACCCGCAAAAGACTACTCTGGAGTCGCCCTTATGCTGCCCCACTTGAGCCAGAACGAATCGCCGTCCCAACGCCGCGCCAAGATTGTGGCCACACTCGGCCCGGCCTCGAGCTCCGAGACCGTCATTCGGGACCTGGTTCGCGCCGGTGTCGACGTGGTCCGCCTCAATTTCTCCCACGGCATCTACGATGAAAAGCTGGCCCTCATCCAGTTGATTCGCAAGGTAAGCCGCGCCGAGCGCAAGCCGCTCTGCATTCTCGGCGACCTGCAGGGCCCCAAGATCCGCACTTCCAAGCTCAAGGACCGCCTGCCCGTTCTGCTCAAGGCCGGCCATCGCCTCACCATCACTCCGCGCGACGTTCCCGGCACCGCATCCCTGGTCGGCACCACCTTCAAGACCCTGGCTGAAAACGTCGAGCAGGGCTCGCGCATTCTGATCTCTGACGGTCTCATCGAGCTCCGCGTCCACCAGGTCGAGGGCTACGACGTGGTCTGCGAAATCGTCAACGGCGGCATGTTAGGCGAAAACAAGGGCATCAACCTGCCCGGCATCGCCGTCCGTGTACCCTCGCTCACTGACAAGGATTCAGCCGACCTAGAGTTCGCGCTCAAGAACGGCGTCGATGCCGTCGCCGTCTCCTTCGTCCGCACCGCGGAAGACGTGCGCATGGTCCGCAACCGCGTCTCCGCGCTGGGCAGCGAAACCTGGATCATCGCCAAGCTCGAAAAACCGCAGGCCATCGAGCACCTCGACGACATCCTGCTCGCCTCGGATGGCATCATGGTGGCTCGCGGCGATCTCGGCGTGGAGATGCCGCCCGAAAAAGTGCCCGCCATTCAGAAGCGCATCATCCGCCGCGCCGCCGAGTTCTCCAAGCCCGTCATCACCGCCACGCAGATGCTTGAATCCATGATCGAGAACCCGCGCCCCACCCGCGCCGAGGTCTCTGACGTAGCCAACGCCGTCTACGACGGCACTGACGCCGTCATGCTCTCCGGCGAGTCGGCCGTGGGCAAATATCCCATTGAGGCCGTCGCCATGATGGCCCGCATCGTGGCTGAAGCCGAGCAGCACATGAAGCACGACAGCACCCAGCAGCCCATCTCGCGCAACGTGCGCCTCTCCATCGCTGAGACCATCTGCGAGGCCACGGCCCACGCCGCCGACGATCTCGACCTGCGCGGCATCGCGCTCTTCACTGAGTCCGGCGCCACCGCCCGCCAGCTCTCCAAGTACCACCCCACCGCGCCCATCTTCGCGCTCAGCCCGGTCGAGGTCACCATCAACCGCCTCAACCTGCTCTGGGGCACCACACCCATCCGCTGTCCCAAGGTCAACACGACCGAGGCTCTGGTCGACTGCGCCGAGGCTCTGCTCGAAAAAGGCGGCTATGTCCATCCGCGCGAGGTCATCGCCATCGTGGCCGGCACGCGCACCAAGTCCGGCTCCACAAACTTCATGCGTCTCCACGCCATGGGCGAGCACAACCTGGAAGGCCTGCGCTTCATGGCTACGCACCACGAAGAAACCGGAGCCGACCAGGACAACGCCAAAAAAACCGCCGCCAAATCCCCCCGCCTCCCCACCCGCAAGTAGCGCAATCCGCAATCAACTTCGTTTCAACAATTCCGGGTTTCCCAGAGCCTGCCCTGAGCTTGTCGAAGGGTTCGGCGCAGTCTCATCGCGCCTAACCTGGGAAACCGCAACCCCAACCCCGCCTCTCCCAACTCAGCACGACCATGGGTGCCCCAGGTCTCCTTAGAGACCTGGGAAAGCACAACCGCAAACCCATCACAATCCTCCGTGCCCCATCCTGTCGATTTCGTTCTATCGACAAGGTGGGAAACCACCAACCTCAACCCAGTCACTCCAAACCAAGCACGAAAATGGGTGCCCCACCTTCGACGATGCGCGCCTTTTGCGCATCGGCTAAGGTGGGAAAGCACAACCGCAAACGCGCCATTCTCAATCCACCACAAACCTCAACCCCACAATCCCACCGCCCGCTAACCTTCCCTCTCCAGCGCCACAAGCCACAGGATCACAATCAGAAGGTAGCCGATCCCCGGCACATAAGACCACAGAAGGTATCCAGGGGTATCGCGGAACATCGTAGCGCGCGTGCGGCCGGCGAGCGCCGCAATCTGCACCAGCGAGAAGAGAGCAAAGCCCCCCGCGATACAGATCGGGTTGAAGGTGCGGGAGCTCTTCCAAAGCGCTGCGAAGAGCGCGAGCATCGCCATGCCCATCAAAATCTGCAAGTGATCGGCAGGAACGCCGGCATTGAGCTCGCTAATGATGATCCCTGTCAGCCCGCACACAGCGGCGAACACGAGCAGCACCAGCAGAGCCCGGCGCGCCGTCCAGCCGCCCGCCTCGCGCACCAGCCGCCGCGTCAGGTCGATCATGATAAACAACTCGAGCGGCGCCTCAACAAATGAGAGCGCTCCGTAGAGCGATTCGTAGTTGTCTGCGTCGATGTGGCCCGAGAGCGCGAACAGCAGCGCGGCGCGCGCCGGGTAAAAGATCGCTATCAGCGTGAACGGCAGGTACCTGCGCGCAATGCCCTTGCGAAACAGTGAAAACACCAGGGCGCACTGCAGCAGCAGGCCCACTGCCCAGATCGCCGTGTTGATCTCGGGGCGTGAAGGATGCATCCACTGGGATAAAAACTCCAGCAAGTAGGCTGGATTGCCAATGCCAACCGCCTCAATCATCGTCCGGAGGCCCGCTCGGCTTCTCGTGGATCAGGGTGTCAACGGTCACCTTGGTCGGGATCTTCTGGTATTGCGATGGCGCCTGCGTGAAATCGAAGCAGTCGGCATAGTAGTCCGCGCCCTTGTCGCGCGCGTCCAGGGTGCCCAGGCCAAAGTTGTATTCGATGTAGGCAATGAATCCGCTGGCCTCGTGGAAATGATGCGAGACATACCCGTGCTTCGCATAAGGCGAAACCACCAGCAATGGAACTCTGAATCCGGGCCCCATAGCGTCGATCTTCGGCGGAACCACGTGATCGTACCAGCCGCCCCAGTCGTCCCATGTAATGAAGACGGCGGTCGAGTCCCAGTATTTGCTCTTGCCGATAGCGTTCACGATCGACGCAACCCAGTCCGGCCCCTCCATGCTTCCCGATCCTGGGTGGTCGGAGTGGGTCCAGTCGGGAATGATCCAGGTCACCTGCGCCAGCTCGCCGCTCGCAATGTCGGTAAGAACCCGGGTCTGCGGCGAAATGACCTTTTCCTTCCAGTCCTTGCCGTAGCGGATATGCCGGACGGCCTGAAACGCCGAAAGCTCATAAAAGCTGTCGCCGGGGCCGGGCGCGTAATATCGCCAGCTCACGCCCTTCTCGTCCAGCAGGTCGGCAATGGTCTGGTAATCGAAGCATGGATAGACGCCGGGAAGCTCCGTGCCGTTGGGGCCAATCAGCGCTGCCGAAGAGCTGGAGGAAGCGTCGCATCCCCAGCCGCCGGTGGGATTTTCCGCCACTTCCGCGGACTGGCCGGCAATCAGGTACTGGTGCGCCACAAAGCTGGGGCCGGTATTGGACTGGAACATCCGGTCGCCCAGCGTGTACTGGCGCGCCATCATCCAGTACTGCTCTACATCTTGCTCAGGAACGTACGAATAAGCCAGCGTCGATGGACTGACTCCGCTCTGCGCGAACCCGTCCATGGCGCCGTTGTCCGAGTCCTGCATCCAGCGCATATGGCTGTGGTTCAGGTCCCGCCCGTCGGCAAGCGAGATGGGGCTCAACGGAATTTCGACGCCATTGTTTAAACCGGTCTGCACCGTGTCCGCTCCGGGGAACCCGTTGAACAGGTTATCGAAGGTGCGGTTCTCCTGCATGATGATGACGATGTGGTCGATGGGCGATCCGCTGACCGGAGAAACCGTATCGGGCGGGACCGGCGGCGAAGGGCCCAGGATGAAACTGGCGCCGCAGCCCGCAAGAGCGGCCAGAGAGCATACGCTGCCAATCAAATACCAGAAAGACGCACGGCTGCTCACGGGATGCGCACGCACCCCAGCCTTCCCCCGTTCGCCTCGCTGCGTATCCCCCATCTCCCCCGCACCCCAGCCCGCCGC
>JBAUCP010000756.1:0-2396 GCA_049677625.1 Occallatibacter sp.
CCCCAGTTATGTCCACGACGATTCTGAACGCATCCTCGGAGTACTGACAGCAGAGCATCATCACTCGCTCGACGAACCGCAACGCTGGGCCTGGCTTCAACAAATCTCGATTCTGAAGACTGCTTTCTTCGGACAACCTACCGGACGGATCTTTCTAGAGTTCTACATCCCGAGGATGGGTAAACGCGCTGACGCTGTGTTGATAGTCGAGAACATTGTCTTTGTGATCGAATTCAAGGTCGGAGCAAGCGAATACACTTCAAGCGCGTTTGATCAAGTTGAAGATTATGCACTTGACCTAAAGAACTTTCACGAGGGCAGCCATACGGTTCGAATCATTCCTTTGCTGGTCTCGACAAATGCCGAATCCCAGCCCATGCAGAATATTGAATTTGCGCCGGATCTCGTCGCCTCTCCAGTAGGGACTAACACAGCTGATCTGAAATCCGTGATCGATCGCATCTGCGCTGAATGGAGCTTTCCCGCCTTCAATGTCGACGTTTGGATGGCGAAAGGCTACAAGCCAACTCCGACCATCGTTGAGGCTGCAGAAGTCCTCTATCGCACGCACACTGTAACTGACATTTCTCGAAAAGATGCTGGTGCCAAGAACCTGCGGGAGACGAGCGCCAGCGTCAGCGCAGTCATTGATAAAGCACGCCTGGGCTGTAGAAAATCTATTTGTTTCGTGACTGGCGTACCCGGCTCGGGCAAAACCCTAGCGGGCTTGAATATTTCAACGCGACGCTCGGAGGAGCATCATGACGAACATGCTGTCTTCCTATCCGGTAACGGTCCCCTTGTTGAGGTGCTACGAGAAGCTCTTGCTCGTGATAAAGCTCGGCGGGAGGGCATTTCGAAAAAGACCGCTGAGCGCGAGGTGCGCAGCTTCGTTCAGAACATCCACCATTTCCGAGACCATTACGTTGGCAACGAAGATATTCCGCTTGAGAGAGTTGTCGTGTTCGACGAAGCACAGCGGGCTTGGACTCGCGACCAAGCGGCGAGTTTCATGCAACGCAAGCGAGGGCAGCCTGACTTCGACATGTCGGAGCCGGAGTTCCTTATCAGCGTGATGGATCGGCATCCAGACTGGTGCACCGTAGTATGCCTTGTTGGCGGCGGTCAGGAGATCAACACCGGAGAAGCTGGCATCTCCGAATGGATTAATGCCCTTGAAACCCGCTTCCCGACTTGGGATGTGTACCTCTCGCCGCGCATGCGGCTCCCAGAATATGGGGCCCGAGATCAGGTGGAGAGGTTCTTGGCGTCCTCACGGGTTTGTTTAGACGAATACCTGCATCTGGCCGTCTCAATGCGCTCGTTCCGCGCGGAGGCGCTATCGGATTTTGTCGGTCACCTCATTGCCGACGAGCCAGCGGATGCGCGTTCTGTCTACGCGAGCATACGGTCCACCTACCCGATCTTTCTGACTCGCGACCTCAGTGCAGCCAGGGGTTGGCTCCGTTGCCGTGCAAGAGGCACCGAAAGATTTGGCTTTGTCGCGTCCTCAGGTGCCCAACGGCTCCGTCCTGAGGGCATACACATCAAAACTGAGATCGAGCCCGCAAATTGGTTCCTGAATCCCAGCACTGATGTTCGATCCTCCTATTATTTGGAGGACGTGGCGAGTGAGTTTTTGGTCCAAGGGCTGGAACTGGATTGGGTGGGCGTGTGTTGGGACGGAGATTTCCATCATCAAACCGGAGCTTGGCAATTCCAGTCCTTCAAAGGCACAAAGTGGCAGTCTGTAAAAGACGCCTCCAGGCAGCTATACCTTAGGAACGCATATCGAGTGATATTGACTCGCGCGCGGCAGGGAATGATCCTGTTCGTTCCGATGGGTGACGCATCAGATCGGACGCGCCCTCCCAGCTTCTATGACGGCACGTTCGAATATCTCCGCTCGTGCGGAATTCCCCTGCTCGAATAAGGAATGCTTCCTGGCCGTTTCCGTATCCGAAACGGGCTAGGTTGTTTGTGACCCGAATGGCGCGGCTTTTTTTCACTGTGATCGTGTCATTCCGATCGATGTGCAAAATATGCGATTGTATCGTATATTTTACATATGTGGATTCCGCGCGATGTTGAGGCCCATCTGAAACGCTCGGCGAAGACGCGGCCGGTGATCGTTCTAACCGGCGCACGGCAGACCGGCAAGACCTCTACTTTCCGGCACCTGTTTCCGGATTACGCGTTCGTGTCCCTCGATCTCCCCACCGAAGCCGAGCAGGCCGAGAAGGAACCGGAGCGCTTCCTTCAGCGTAATCCGCCCCCCGTCATCATTGATGAGGTTCAATATGCGCCCGGCCTTTTTCGCCACCTCAAGGTGGCCGTGGATTCCCACCGCACGCGTAACGGGCAGTTCTTGCTTACCGGGTCGCAGAAGTTCACTC
>JBAUCP010000757.1:0-1948 GCA_049677625.1 Occallatibacter sp.
GTCTTACTCCGATAAAGCAGGAGATCAGCGACGACACTGATAGAGAGATGTTCAATGATGTGAATCGGAGTCTTGCAACTTGGACAGATTGACACGGGGAACTTCTTCCCAGCATACCCATCGGCCAGAAACTTATTACCACACGAGCAATTGACGGGAATCGAGACTCTCATTTCGCGGCTCCTTCTCCGCAAAGGCGGCGATTGCAATCGCTACGCCACCACCTGCAGCTTCACCCCTTCATGCTCCTGCAAGGCCGCGATAATATTGAACAGATTCGCCGCGGTCGGATTGCTTTTCGGCCCGAACATCTGATGCAGGCTCTTCACGTGAATGCCAGTCCGCTCGGCCAACTCCGGAAATCCAATGGTCGCGTTGATAAAGTCGCGCAGAATCTCGCGGCCCAACGCGCTTTCGCCGGCGAGCACGGCATCGATTGCATCGCGCAGCAATCCGCGGCGAAACTTTTCGTCCTTCTGCACTCGCGCCTGCACTGTCTCTCGGAAGTCTCGCGTCAATGCCATGGCTTGAATGGTAGAACAAATGTTTCCAATGTGGCCGGCTCACGCCGTGGGGAGCCTCTGATGAGTTGCTCCGGCAAAGGTCAAAGTTTCCCTTGAGCATTGCCTCAGGGGCTAAAGCCCGGCAAATTGAGGAGCCGCAAGCGGCACGGCTAAAGCCGTGCCCTTTCAAAGCAACATGCCTTTGACTTAATCGGAGGTTCCTTAGGGCTCGGCGCCTTCGGGGACCAGCAGCATCAGCGCATCGGGAACCGTCTCCATCCGCGCGGGCAGATGGCCGAGGACTTCGCCGTCGGCTTCGACGTACAGCGTGTCGAGCGAGCCGTTGCGCGCGCGGCAATCTACTGTTGCCGTCTCCACCAGCTCGATTTTGCGGGCGAAGGTGTGGCGGCCGGCCAGGACGGCGAGCAGGAACCTCAGGTACAGGTAGCGGCTGCGCGTGCCGAAGGCGATCAGGTGCAGCGCATGGCTGTGCAGCGTAGCGCCGGGAGCAAACTCGCGGAGCGCTCCGCCAAACGAGCGCACGCGGACGGCCAACAACTGCGAGACCTCGGCCACGCGCTGGGCGCCGCTGCCGTTCGAGGTGAATTCTGCCTCAAAGAGCGGCAGTGGATCGGTGGCCCAGATTTTGAAGGCCTCAATGAGATAAAGGACGTAGCCGAAGCGGCGCTTGAGTCCGGGATCGAGGCGCGACATGAGCAGTGCGTCGGCGCCTACGCCGGCGGCGACCAGAAAGTAGCGCGAGTCCGGCCCGCGGCCGTTTTGAAAATGGATGCGGCCGACCGGGACGCGCATTGGAGAGGCGGCCAGCAGCGCGCGCGCGACTTTGGCGGGCGCGCCGGTGAGGCCAAGGTTAGAGGCCAGAGCGTTCGCAGTGCCCAGCGGAATTACGCCCAGCGCCACATCGGTTCCGACCAGGCTTTGCAACACCTCGTGGACGGTGCCGTCGCCGCCGCAGGCCAGGATGGCGTCATAGCCGGCGCGCACCGCCTCCTCGGCGTGGAGGGTCGCGCTTCCCGGCGTATCGGTAACAAAGGTCTCCGCCTCAACGCCGGCCGCGCGCAGCACATCCAGAGCCTGCTGAACAGCCGCCTTCCGCCGCGCGGAGTACTGGCCGGAGACCGGGTTATAGATCAGCGCAACACGGCGCATGTGGCGAGTTTCACCTCGTCGGTTCAGCCCGGGGAGATTTCAGCTCTTGGGGCGCATTTTCTATCTTCGCAGGTCGGACCCGCCAAATCGAGCCTTTTATCTGGGCCGAACACACCGATGTCACGCCCGCGCCGCTGCGAGAAAACTGGTTTTCCGCCGTGGCGGATAAAGGGTTGCAGCGGACTTGCGCGATGCTCAACAGGGCATGCCCCAATTTTCCCCGCGCTGCACAATTTATTCCCGGCAATGCCGTATAATCCTCCTAGTTCCTGCTG
>JBAUCP010000758.1:0-1847 GCA_049677625.1 Occallatibacter sp.
CCCACCGCCACCACCCGGATAGCCGCCGCCGCCCATGCCGCCGTGGTGGCCGCCGCCAGGAAAGCCGCCCTGGTCGCGCTCCCCCTCGCCCTTGAAGTAGATGGTATAGACCGAGAGACTGGCGTGATCGGCCGCGTCCAGCGCTTCGCTCAGCGTCTCCTTGCTGCCGCGGTCCACTCCATCGGAAAAGATGATCAGCGCTTTGCGCCCATCTTTCGGCTTCATCAGGTCGTCTGCGGCCAGAAAGATCGCGTCGTAGAGCTGCGTGCCTCCGCCATGCATTCCACCGCGCTGCCCATTGCCGCCGTTCTGGTCGCCGCCGCTGGTCTCCGGCCCCTGCGGATCGTTGTGTTCCGCCGTGGTCGGTCCCATCTCGTCCAGTTCGCGGTGCAGCTTGTCGCGCGAGTTCGTGAAGTCTTCCAGCAGTTCCACCTCGCGGTCAAAGTGGATCAGGAACGCCTGGTCGCCCGCCTTTGCATCCTTGGGGTCCGCAGGCAGCATCAGGTCCACGAACTTCTCCGCCGCCTTGCGCTCGCTGTCCATCGCCGACTCCACGCTGCGGCTCGTGTCCACCAGCAGGCCCAACCGGAAAGGCAGATTGCTCTCGTGCGTAAAGCTCTTGATCACCTGCGGCCGGGTGTCTTCGGCCAGCGTAAAGTCGCCGGCGGTCAGGTTGGTCACCAGCGCGCCGTGCTTGTCGCGCACAGTCACCGGCAGCAGGACTTCGCGCGCCTGCACCTTGAGCGTAGCCGCGGGTTGATCCGTACTGGGCCCGTGGGCGCCGTTCGACTGGGCCGCGCACAGCCCCGGCAGCACCAGGACCGACGCCGCAATAGAAGTGAGGAGGGAGATTTTCATAGCAAACTCGGCACGTACACTTTCAAACCATTAGACGCGGCCGCCAGACGACCGTTGACCGCAATCCCGCAGCCGCACTGGAATCTTATGACAAACGGCCGGATTCATCCCAAGAGGTTAATCGATCGGCCCAATTGGCGCGCCGGCTCAGCCCGAAGACTTTGGGCTGCACAGCCCCTGGAGGATAGTATTCTTCAAACTGAGCCACCACGTCGAAATCCCTGCCTTCCGGCGTTCACCGCGATTTACTCTATAATTCCAGGAATCAATTATTCAGACAGGTTTCCTGCGCGTCCCCGCCCGCGCGGGAAAGATGAGGATTGGCTTGGAAATTAGCCCGTCAAATGGCGGTCACCGCCTCAATGGCCAGTGGTGGCGGAGTTACGCATTCGCGATCCGGTTGGCGGCGTGTTTCTTCTTCAATACCCTCGCCACCGTTTACGTCCTGTTCTTCGAGCGCAGCGCGCCCACCGTCAACCTGATCTGGGTCTCCAACGGAGTGTTGATCACCTACCTGCTGTTGGCGCCTCGCTGGCGCTGGCCGGCCTATCTCATAGCCGGAATAGCGGGCATGACGTTCGGCAGCGTACTCATAGGCGAGCCGCGAAACACAATCTTTCTTTACAACGTGCTGAATCTTGTCGAAGTAATGATCGGCGCTTTCTTTTTGCGAACCAAGTCCACCCAGCTTCCGCGCTTTACCGATCGCAGATACTTGCTCAAGTTCGTTGGCTTTGCTGTACTGGCCGGCCCCATCGTGGCAGGTCTGCTTCTCCTGCTGGTCATGCAGATCTGGAAGCATGCCGCCCAGCCCAAAATATTCCTCGACTGGGTCATCGGCGATGGGCTGGGCACTGCCGTCATCGTCCCCACCTTTGCGGCTATCTTCGCCACCCGCTTCAGAGACTTCGCAAGCCTGCGGAAGCACTGGCAATATCCTTTCCTGCTCGTCGCGGTGACCGTGGCGGCGTTTTCTCAAAACAGAATGC
>JBAUCP010000759.1:0-15193 GCA_049677625.1 Occallatibacter sp.
TGCGCGCCGCCGGATGGAAAAGAGATTGGCTGGGGGCAGCTATTGTCAGGGCTGAAGCCCTGACCTGCCAATTCCTAAACCGGTTCTCAAGAAAGGCCGCCTTGCACGAAACTCGCAAGGGCACGCGAATTGGAGAACTGCTCTGCAAGGCCGTCCTCGCGGAGACTCGGCAGACCGCAACCGGGGCCTGCACGTACAGGAAAGCCTTGGTTGGAGCCCGTTGGGTTGAGACAAGCAGCGCGGGCAGGGGAGATTGAGTCTTGCGGAATGAGCCGGCAGCGGAGCGCGGCCGAGAACACCGGCAACAAGCTGGGGCAGTGGAATTGATCGCCACCGCGCGGAGGCGAAGCGCCGCCTCCCGCCGGTTTTGCGGCTGTGCGCTCGCCGGCCTTCTTTCGCTTGCCGCGGCTGCGCCGGCATGGAGCCGGCAGGCAGCACCCGATCCGGCTGAGCCGCAAAAGGCATTGCAGACAGACGAGCCGGCGCCGGCCACGGAGCTCCAGTGGGCCGGGCTTACGGTGCGCAGCATCTCCTTTGAGGGGGTTTCGGCCGAGCGGTTAAAGCGGGTGGCAGGCCGCCTGGCCCAGGCCGTGGGGCAGCCGCTCAGTCCCGCCGACCTGAAAAGCAGCCTGCGCGAGCTGTTTGCCACCGGGCTTTACGACACCGTGGAAGTGGAGGCCAGGCGCGAGCAGGACGGCGTGGCGCTCATCTTCCACGGGAGCCCGCGCACGTTCATCGGGACCGCAGGCGTGTATGGCGCGGTGGGCCCGACCATGAACACGCAACTGGAACGCGCCAGCCAGCTCACCGCCGGAACGCGCTTTACCCAGGAAAAGATGAGCCAGGCGCTCGAGCAGATGCGCGAGACGCTGGCTGAAAACGGCTTCCACCAGCCCACGATTACTCCCGTCCTGACCCAGCACCCCGAGGACCAGCTCGTGGACATCGTGTTCCACGTGGCCTCCGGTCCGCAGGCGCGGGTGGGCAAGATTGTGGTGAGCGGCGACTCAGGCATGAGCGTGGAGGAGTTCCGGCGCTATGCCCACTTGCGCACCGGGGCGCATGTGGACCACGACACCGCGAACCGGGCACTGGACGGCGCGCTGAAGCACTACCAGAGCCAGGGCCGTCTGGAGGCCGACGTGAAGCTCGAGTCGGCGCAGTACGACCCGGCCAGCCGGACGATGAGCTATCGCTTTACTGCAACCCGCGGGCCGCTGGTGAAGGTGCTGGTGGATGGCGCCAAGATGGGCGAGGATCGGGTGAAGCGGCTGATTCCCGTCTATGAAGAGGGCACGGTGGACGAGGACCTGCTCATCGAGGGCAACCGGCGGCTGAGGGACTATTATCAGCGGCTCGGCTACTTTGACGTGAAAGTCAGCCACCAGCAGCAGGCTGCGGACAACGAGCAGGTGAGCATCCTTTACCACGTGGACCTGGGGCCGCGGCGGCGCGTGGAGCAGGTGAAGATTACCGGGAACCGCTACTTCGACAGGGGTACGCTGATGGGGCTGCTGAACGTGCACGCGGCCGATACGCTGGACCGGCACGGCGCCTACAGCCAGTCGCTGGTCTCGGCGGACATTGCGGCGCTGGAGGCGGTTTACCAGAACAACGGCTTTGCGAATGTGAAGGTGACGGCCGCGACCAGCACCCCGGAGACGATCCTGGCCGACGCCGCGCCGCCGGGCGCGGGCACGCCGGCCATCGAACCGAAGACCGCGCCGCTGGCCGTGACCTACCACATCGACGAGGGCGAGCAGATGCGCGTGGGCGCCGTGATCATCGAGGGCAGCGCGCACCTCGAGACCAGCGCGCTGACTCCGCTCTTGAACACGACGGCCGGCCAGTTGCTCTCGCCGCAAAACCTGGCCGGAGACCGCGACGCGCTGCTCACTGCATACATGAGCCACGGCTTCGACCATGTGGACGTGACCGTGGGCCAGACGATTGAAGCAGCCGATCCGCACAAGGTGGATGTGGTGTTTCACGTGGCGGAGGGCGAGCAGATCTTTGTGCGCAAGGTGCTGCTCACCGGCCTGCGCACCACGCGGCAGGCTACGGTGAACCGGGCCATCACCGTGCACGCGGGCGACCCGCTCGACCAGACCGCCATCCTGGACACGCAGCGCAACCTCTACAACTACGCGCTGTTCAACGAGGTGAACACCGCCATCGAAAATCCCAATGGCGAGGAGCCCGACAAGACGGTGATGCTGCAGTTCACTGAGGCGCGGCGCTGGACGCTGACCTACGGAGCCGGCTTCGAGGTGCAGACCGGCCAGCCCCAGAACAACTGCGCGGGCGCCCAGGCGGGCGGAATCCCTTGTAATCCTAACGGCAAAACCGGCGTGAGCCCGCGGGTGCTGGCTGACATTACCCGCAACAGCCTGTTCGGCAGAGAGCAGTCGGCTTCGCTGCAGGGAACCTACGGCCTGCTCGAGCAGAACATCGGGCTGCTCTACCAGATTCCGCACTTTGAGGGCGCGCGGGACTTCGGCTTCAGCTTTTCCGGCGGCTACGCCAACAGTGAGGACGTGGCGACCTACGTTGCCGCGCGCATCTCGGCAGGATTCCGCTTTACGCAGAGCTTTCTGGCGCCGGGTTCGTTCCTGTCGAAGGCCAACACCTTCGTCTACGAGTTCAACTTCCGCCGCGTGAAGGTGGCTTCCGACACGCTGCAGGTCTACCCCGGCGAGATTTCGGCGCTGGCGACAGCCACCCGCGTGGGCGGGCCGTCGTTCACCTGGATTCGCGACACCCGCGACCAGCCGATGGATGCGCGGCGCGGCACCTACACCAGCTTTCAGGAGTTTGTCTCCGACCGGCTCTTCGGCGCCCAGGCCGAGTTCAACCGCATCGACCTGACGAACTCCAGCTACTACGCCTTCGACAAGGAAAAATTCGTGCTGGCGCGCGACACGCGCTACGGACAGATCAGGGCATTCGGCACGGGATCGAGCGAGCTGATTCCTCTGCCCGAACGGCTCTATGCCGGCGGGCCCACGTCGCTGCGCGGCTTCCCCTTCAACGCAGCCGGGCCGCGCGATCCTGAGACCGGCTTCCCCATCGGCGGCGCGGGCGCGCTGATTGAGAGCACCGAGCTGCGCCTGCCTCCGCCTACGCTGCCGTTCTTCGGCAATTCGCTGAGCCTGGTGCTGTTTCACGAAATGGGCAACGTGTTCACCAACGCCGGCGATGCGTGGATCAGCGCTACGCGTTTTCATCAGCCGGAACGGGACCTGTGCAACGACCCGACTTTGAACCAGACCAGCAATCCCGATTCCGCGCCCGCCGGCCCCACGGCCTCAACCGGGCCCGAGGGCCGATGCAGCTTCAACTACTTTTCGCACGCGCCGGGGATCGGATTGCGCTACCATACGCCGGTCGGGCCCATTCGCTTCGATTTCAGCTATAACCTGAATCCACCGATTTACCCGGTGAACATCGACTATGGCTCGCCGTCGACGCCGCCCTACGTCGGCCGTGCACCGCACTTCAACTTTGTGTTCAGTCTTGGGCAGGCCTTCTGATGCGTACACGGCATTCAATCCGGATCGCAGCAGCAGGCGCTCTGCTGTGCGCCTGCTGCTGCGCGGCCGCGGGATCTGCGCAGGAGCAGCAGACGCAGCAGACAGCCGTGGTGCTGGATCGCGTGGTGGCGGTGGTGAACCGGCGCGTGATTCTGTCCAGCGACCTGGACGATGAAATCCAGTTCTCGGTGCTCGACCCCAACCGCGTGGGCCAGGGAACGCTGACCCGGCAGCGGGCGCTCGAGCAACTGATCGGCCGCGCGCTGATCGAGCAGCAGATACGGCAGGAGGATGCGCAGGCCGCGGAGCCGCCGGCGGCTGAGGTTGCGGCGCGGCTCAACGAGATTCGCAAAGAGCTGCCGGCGTGCGTGCGCGCCAACTGCGCGTCGGACCAGGGATGGAAGGCATTCCTCGCCGAACACGGGCTCACGCCCGAACGCGTGGAGACTTATGCGCGCCGCCGGCTGGAGGTTCTGCGCTTCATCGAGCAGAGATTCCGCCAGGGCATTCAGATCTCCGAGCAGCAGATTGCCGCCTACTACAACGACACGCTGCTGCCGCAGTACGCGCCCGGCGAGTCGGCCCCGCCGCTCGACCAGGTTGCTCCGCGCATCGAGGAGATCCTGCTGGAGCAGCAGGTGAATGCGCTCTTCGACGACTGGCTTGCGAACCTCCGCAAGCAGGGCGATGTGGAGATTCTGGACCCAGCCCTGGAAACGGCCGAGAGCGACGGCGCACAGGGAAAGGCGAGCCAATGAGCGACGAAGACGTGAAGCCGCCTAACCCGATCGACGGCCCGATCAACGGCCCGATTGACCAAGCGCCGAAGCCGGGCAAACGCAGCCGGCTGCGCCGGTTCTTTCTGCACCATCTTCCCTTCTCGATTGCGGGCCTGATTGTTCTGCTGGCGCTGGCATCCGTGGGCGCGTACTTTTACATGAGCTCAACCGGGTTCGAGAATTTCGTCCGCGGGCGGCTGGTGGCGGAGATCGAGCGCATGACGGGCGGGCGCGTGGAGATCGGCTCGTTCCGCTGGCGGCTGCTCGACCTCGAGGCCGACGTAGACAACGTGGTGATTCACGGACTCGAGGGGCCCGGCGAAGCGCCCTACGCGCGCATCGCACACCTGCGCGTGGACTTCAGCGTGCTCGGCGTGCTGAGCCCGCAGATTCTGCTCACCGACCTGACGATTACCCAACCGCAGTTTCACCTGATCGTGTATCCCGGCGGCGGAACAAACCAGCCGCGTCCGCGCCGGCCGCGCACGCCCGGCAAGCCGGCGCTCGACCAGCTCTTCGATCTGCACGCTGGCCACATTGCGGTGATCGATGGCGTTATCGATTACGACAACCGGGCGTCTTCCTTCGACTTTCAGAACCGCTACGCGCCGCTCGACTTTACGGCCAGCGATGTCTCGCTCCTGATGCGTTACATTGCGGCGCAAGGGGCGAACCCGGAGAGCTTTCATGTCGAGGCCGGCGCGACCGACCTGAACCTGGCGCGCACGCCGCGCAAAGGCACGGTTCCCGCGGTGCATGCGCAGTTGCGCGCGTCGCTGGAGCTCCGGCGCAACGCGGCCACTCTAACCAGCCTGCGCATTACGGCGCATGGGCCGGACGGCAAGGAGCGCGCGCTCGAAGTGACCGGTGCGCTTGAAGATTTTTCCAGTCCAAGCTGGCAGACGCGAATTGCGGGCGACCTGGATATGCGGCTGCTCGAACCGGTCACCGGCTATCCCAACGCGCCGGAGGGGATTGCGCACCTGGATCTGGCTGCGGCTGGCCACGATGGCGAGTTCCGCATCGACGGGCCGGTGCACGTGGATGGAGGCGCCTATGTGGGCACGGGCGTGGTGGAGCACGGCATCGATCTTGACGCGCGGGTGCATGCCGACCAGGGCCGGCTGCTGATCAGTGGCATTGTGGCGCGTCTGCACCAGGGCGGGCGGGTTGAAGGCATCGTGGACCTGGCGCCCTGGCTGCCGGGGCCGCCCAAGGGGGCGGTGCTGATGCCGGCGAGTCTGCATCTGACGCGCATTGCGGGTAAGCGTGTGGCTCCGGTACATCCACCACATCCGGTTGTGGACAACACGATCCCGGTGGACGGGAAGGTTACGGCGGATTTCAAAGACGTCTCGCTGGACACGATTCTGGATATGGTGAGCGAGCCGCCCTTTCAACGGCTGGGCCTGGACACGCGGCTGAACGGCACGGCCATCGCAACCTGGATGAAGGGCGACCAGAATACCGTAGCCGTGGATGCGAAGCTGGGCCTAAGCGCGCCGGCCCAGGCCGCGCATGCGCAAGAGACACCCGCCAGCGGCGCCATCGACGCGACCTATACGCAGCGCGACGGCTCCGTCGATGTTCGCAAGCTGGAGCTGCATCTGCCCGAGAGCGAGATTGACGCGCACGGGCAATTGGGCGCCTATCCGCTCACCAGCCCCACGGCGCTCAACGTCGATTTCCACACCCGGAACTTCGGCGAGTTCGACACCTTCTTGCGCGACCTGGGATTGAGGCGCGAGGGCAAAGCCGGCGCGGCGGCGCTGCCGGTGGCGCTCGCCGGGCAGGCGGACTTTGACGGCACATGGGAGGGCTCGCTGGTGAGGCCGCGGCTGGCCGGCCGCTTGAAGAGCACGCAACTGGATGTGGAGATGCCGCCGGCCGCGAACGCGCCGGGGCAGCCGCGGTTCGTGCACCTGGACTCGCTCGAGGCCGACGGCGGCTATGCGTCGCAGCGGATCGCCGTGCTGCACGCGACGGCGCTGCGCGGCAAGACCAAGATCGTGTTCAACGGCACGCTCGATGCTTCCAATGACGCCGAGCTAGGCTTCGACCAGGACTCCGTGATTCACCTGCATGCGCAGGCCAGCAACATGAGCACGGACGACGTGCAGCCGTTCCTCGAGAAAAATCTTCCTGTGACCGGAACCCTCGACGCGAAGATCGACGCCGAGGGGCCGGTGCGCGATCTCACCGGGTCAGGCTGGGTGCAGCTCGATGGAGGTGCGATCCTGGGCGAGCCGGTGGCGCGGCTGCGCGCGCAGGGCTCGCTGGCTGACCACGTGGTGAAGCTAACGCAGGTGAGCCTGGGCGCTGAAGGGGGCGGCATCACCGGGTCCGGCAGCTACGATCTGCGCTCGAAGGTTTTTGAGGCCGAGGCGCACGGCGCGAATATCGACATTGCGCGCATCGAATGGCTGCGCCGCCAGGACCTGGAAGTCGTGGGCAAGCTGAATCTGTCGCTCTCCGGCTCGGGCACGCTGGCCGATCCGCGCATCGAGAGCCGCGCAACCCTGGCCGGCCTGGAGCTGGGCGGCGAGCGGATCGGCGGCCTGGAGTTTACGGCGCACACCGCGGGCGGGCAGTTGAACTACGACGTGACCACCAGCCTTGAAGGCGCGCAGCTCGCCATGCACGGCCAGACGGTGATGCGCGGCGACTACGGAACAGAGGCGCGGCTCAATTTTTCGCAGTTCGATATCGGCGCATTGCTCAAGCTGGCGCATGTGAATGCCATCAGCGGCGAGTCCTCGCTGGCCGGCGCCATGACCGTCGCCGGACCGCTGCGGCATCCGGAGCGCATGATTGGCGAAGCGCGGCTGCAGGAGCTGGAGGTCACCGTCGCGGGCGTTCACCTGTCCAGCGAGGGCGGCGTGCACGCCACGCTGGCCGATGCGCGCATTCATCTCGATCCGCTGCACATCACCGGCGAAAACACCGACCTGCGCGCGCAGGGCAGCCTGGGGCTCAAAGACAAGCGGCAGCTCGACATGACCGCGAGCGGCTCCATCAACCTGAAGCTCGCCGAGACGCTCGACCCCGACCTGACAGCCAGCGGCACCACGACATTTCAAGTGGAAGCGCACGGGCCGCTCCGCAATCCGGGCCTGCAGGGGCGGATCGATTTCGAGAACAGCTCGCTCTCGCTCGAAGACCTGCCTAACGGGCTGAGCCAGTTGCACGGTTCGCTCGAGTTCAACCAGAACCGGCTGGAGGTGAAGACGCTCACTGCGATGAGCGGCGGCGGACTGCTGAGCGTGGGCGGGTGGCTGGCTTACCAGCACGGCATCTACGCCAACCTGTCGGTGACCGGCAAGGGCATCCGCATCCGCTATCCGCAGGGCGTGAGCTCGCTGGCGGACGCCACGTTTCGCCTGGAGGGCTCGCAATCGAACCTGCTGCTCGCCGGCAACGTGCTCATTACCCGTTTCGCGGCCAGCGCCGATCTGGACATCGGAGCGCTGGCAGCGCAGGCCAATGCCGTGCAGCCGGTCACCTCGCCCGACGCACCGTCGAACCACGTGCGGCTCGACGTGCACATTGTCTCGTCGCCGCAGTTGAACTTCCAGAACGCCTTTGCCAAGCTGGCCGGCGACGCGGACCTGCGGCTGCGCGGCACGCTGGCTTCGCCCTCGCTGCTGGGCCGGGTCTCCATCACCCAGGGCAACGCGCTGATCGCCGGAACCCGCTACGAGCTGCAGCGCGGCGACATTAACTTCACCAACCCGGTGCGCATTGAGCCGGTGATCGACCTGACGGCCACGGCGCACGTCGAGGACTACGACATTACCCTCGGCCTGCACGGCACGCCCAGCAAGCTGGCGGTGACCTATCGCAGCGATCCGCCCATGCCGGAAGCGGACGTGGTGTCTCTGCTGGCGCTGGGCCACACCGAGAGCCAGCAGCGGCTCTACACCCAGCAGCAGGAGCAGGCGCTGGCCAATCCCACCACCGATGCGCTGCTGGGCGGCGCGCTCAACGCCACGGTGAGCAGCCGCGTGCAGAAGCTCTTCGGCGCGGGCTCGGTGAAGGTGGACCCCAATTACCTGGGCGCATTCGGCAACTCCACCTCGCGCATCACCGTGCAGGAGCAGTTGGGGCGCAACGTGGTGCTGACCTACGCGACCGACGTGAACACCACCGGCCAGCAGCTTCTGCAGGCCGAGGTGGCCATCAACCATCATGTTTCGCTGGTGGTGGCGCGCGACGAGTCGGGCGTCTTTTCCATGGTGATCAAAGCTACCCGCCGTTATCGCTGAACCGGGCGGCGGCAAGAATGCACTCACCTCCACTCCCTTCCGAATTCCTGCCGTTCGCTGCAACCATCGCACCACTTTCCGTGTCTATAGGGACAGATGATGTGCTCAAAAGGGATTTTCCCCGATGAACACCGCAGTCGATGTTTTTGTTGCAAGAAAGGAGAAATCGGCATGAAACGCATGGTTCGATTCAGGGCAGCAATTCTGGCTGCGAGCCTTGCCGGAGCGCTCCTGACCCTTCCCCGGGTGTCGCATGCATCGGGGCCGGGCGTAACCGCGCAGCCGCAGCAGGACGACTCCGTGACGGGCGCAGCAGCGTCCCGTTTAGACAAGAAGCAGTTCAAGGACGTGAAGGCCACAGTAGAGAACGGCATTGCCACGCTGACCGGAACCGTGGATCTCTACGAGTACAAGAACGACGCACAGAAACGCGTGCTGCACGCCAAGGGCGTGACCGCGGTGCGCAATGAGATTCAGGTCGCGGGCGCAAGCATCCCCGACCAGGCTCTCAACTCGAAGCTCTCTGAAAAGCTGACCTACGACCCGGATGCCTACGGCAAGGTCTTCGACGCCATCACGCTCAACGTGAGCAACGGCGTGGTCGCGCTGGGCGGCCATGCGCACAACTACGTGGACCGCGACTCGGCGGTGGCGCTGGTGTCTACCACGCCGGGTGTAAAAGACGTGGTCGACAACATCGAGGTCGATCCGGCCTCGCAGATGGACGACCGCATCCGCATGGATGTGGCGCGCGCCGTCTATGGTTTCCCATCCCTGAACAGGTACGCGATTGACCCGGCCAAGCCCATCCGCATCGCCGTGCAAAACGGCAACGTGGAGCTGTACGGCGTGGTGGATTCCGCGGCGGACAAGAACGTAGCGAATATCCAGGCCAACAGCGTGCCGGGCGTGTTCAGCGTGAAGAACTACATTGAAGTGGCCAGCCAGCCGGCCGAATCGCAAAAGTAAGACCTCTACGCAGCGATTGGGTGAGTGAAAAGGAAACGGCCCCGGAGATGATTCCGGGGCCGTTCTGGTTCCCGTGAAGATATTTGGTTAACGAACGACCGGCAAGCCCAGAGAGATGGTGACGGCCGCTGCGCTGCAGATGGGATGGCCCCATCCGGTGGCGCTTACGCCGATCTGGAGTCCGGTTGCCGGGGTAATGTCGTACACAATGTTGTCAGGCCGGGTCGTGTCCGGTCCCACGCCGCCGGGAACGTAGTCCAGCTTGAGCTGGTTGCGCGTGCGCCAGGAGATGTTGTGGTCGGCGCAGGAGGAGTCGCCGCTGACGCCGAGCGCGCCGATGAGCACACCCTGCTTGTTATAAAGCGCCAGGCCTCCGCCAAAGACGTTGACGCCGCCAATGCGTCCGCCCACCATGGGGTCGTTGACCTGGCCGTAATCTGCCGGGTTGCCGCCGTAGGCCACGAAGGTATCGACAGGGTTGCTGGCCTGCAGCCCGTAGAGGCTGCCGCCGGGGCTCACGGCGCTGAAGAGATCGGCCGTGGAGAGCGCCAGTTGCGGCAGGCTGAAGGCGTTGGCCGTGTTTGCCTTCTGCGCGGAGATGGCGCGGCTGCCGGGCCACTGTGAGCCGCGGTTGGCGCCGGTGAAGGCCACGGCGCAGACGATCCCGTCGCGATTGACGACCGTGCCCCACATATCGAGGTTGAATCCGCCATTAGACTGCATGCGCGCCCAGGTGAGCGCGGACTGGAGCTGATTGTGCGTGGGAAGCAGCGCACAGGCCGCAGTGGTGTCAACAGCTTGCGCGAACCCTGTCACGGCCGCTCCCGACGCCAGCATCAGCGCCACCAGAATGCTCTTGTTCAGTTTCATTGTTCCTCCATACGGCCGCGGCGGTTGGAGGAGGGACGAACTCCGCCGCAATCCGCACCCAAACTAGCACGGCGCCGAATGTGCCGCGTATGAAATTAAGTGAAATATCGCGGATCTCCGTTTCACGCGGATTGCGCGGTCTTTGGCCGGCTGCGAGGGACATAGATTCGAGATCGTGCTGCGACACGACCGGTTCCGTAGAATGTTGAGAGCATGAGCAGCAGCCCACAACCGTCCCTCACGCCTCAACTGCCTGCGCCGGACGGGCAGGACAGCCGTGGCCTGAACTGGGTCTTCGCGGGTGAGCATGGATTGCGCGCGGGGTGGTCCGTGCTGCTGGCTTATGGCCTGTTTTACTTCTTCCGCATGGTCGTGGGGACGGTCTTCGTCAGCTCGAATCTGCTCGGCAAGGAAAACGACTACTCGGCAACCGCGATATTCACGCTGGAGCTGATTCCCTTCCTGGCCATGGTCGGCGCCGGAGCCATTATCGCGGCCGTCGAGCAGCGCCGCATTCTGGACTTCAACCTGGCCGGCGCGCGGCCGTGGATGCACTTTGCATCCGGCGCCGTCGCGGGTGTTGCCGCGCTCTCGGCGCTTATCGGAGCGCTCAAACTGGGCGGCTGGCTGCGATTTGGCGCGCCCGCGCTCGCCGGCGTGGACATTCTGCGCTACGCCCTGCTGTGGGGCTGCGCGTATCTGGTGGTGAGCTGCGTGGAGGAGGGACTGTTCCGCTGTTATCTGCAGTTCACGCTCACGCGCGGCATCAACTTCTGGTGGGCGCTGGCGTCAGAGGCCGGCCTTTGTGTTTACGCATCGCTGAACGCGCACGGCAACAGCGTGCGCGGCGTTTACGCGGTGGCCGCGCTGGGCCTCCTCCCCTGCCTCATACTCCACCAAAGGAGTGCTCCACGCAGTGGTGGTTTCTGGCAGGCGGCGTGGGTGACATCCACGTTCTTTGGAATGATTCACACTTTCAACGGCGGTGAAAACTGGGCCGGCATCTTTGCCGCGGCGGCGATCGGCTTCGTCTTCTGCGTGAGCGTGCGGGTCACCGGCTCGGCCTGGTGGGCGATCGGCTGCCACGCCGCGTGGGACTGGACGGAGACTTTTGTGTTCGGCACAGCCGACAGCGGCCTTCCCGCGCAGGGCCACCTGTTGAGCACTGCGCCGGTTGGCCCTCCGCTGCTGAGCGGCGGAGCGGACGGGCCAGAGGGCAGCCTGCTGGCGCTGGCAGCCGTCTTGCTGCTGCTTGCGTTTGTGCTCGCCGCGCACGGCCGGCAAAAGGCCGCGGTAACAGACTGCGCGCCGGCAGAAAGGTGAGTGAGCGATGCGGCTGTGGCTCAACCGTACCGGCCAGGTTTCGCTGCACGAGCAGTTGATGACCCAGATTGTGCTGGCCATTCTGAGCCGCGAGATGCTGCCCGGCCACCGGCTGCCGAGCACGCGCGAGCTGGCGCGGCGATTCGGCATCCACGCCAACACGGCCAGCGCCGCCTATAGCGAGCTGGAGCGCGAGGGGTGGGTGGAGTTCCGGCACGGCAGCGGCGTGTTTGTGCGCAGCGCGCGGCCTGCAGCGGCGCAAAACCCCGAATTGATTGTTGACCAGCTCATCGGCGAGCTGGCGGCAAAGGCGCGCAAACTGGGCGTGGCGGAGTCGCTGCTGCGGGAGCGGCTGCGGCGATGGCTCTCCTTCGAGCCGCCGGCGCGCTGGCTGCTCATCGAACCCGATCCGGAGCTGCGCGCGCTGGTCATCTTTGAGATGGAGCAGGAGCTCGCGTTTCCTGCAACCGGCTGCGCGCCGGATGAGTGCAGCGCGCCGGCGGTGTTGGAGCGCTCGATTCCGGCCGTGCTGCCCAGCAAGGCCGCGACGGTGCGGCAGCTTTTGCCGGCCGGCACCGAGCTGACGGTCCTTCAGGTGCAACCTGTCTCGCCCGAGCTCCAGACCTATCTGCAGAAGTACCTGCCCGAGCATTCCAGCGATCTGGTCGGCATCGCGTCGCGCTGGTCGGAGTTCCAGCGCTTCGCGCGGACGATGCTGATTGCCGCGGGCCTTACGCCCGAGAGCCTGCTGGTGCGCGACGCTACGCGCCCCGGCTGGAAGCGCGGACTGGAGGCGACAACAGCGGTGGTGTGCGACGCGGCGACTGCGCAGGAGCTGCCTAAAGGCTGCTTCCCGCTCGTCTTCCGGCTGCTGGGCGAGAGTGGGTTTGCGCAGCTCAGGCAGATCGAGGCCACGATCGAGGGTACGATTGAAGGCGCGGATCGCACCGCGTAACCGCTCCCGCCCTTGTGACACCCGCGAAACTGTCCCAATCGCCGCGCCATTGAAATCCGGCCGCTCCTACGATGGCCGGTATGAGAACCTCCAGTTTGATTCTTCTCGCGATTGTCCTGCTCAAGATTGTCCTGCTGCCTGCGGCCGTCGTGGCGCAGGCTGTGCCCGATAACCCCGCGCCCGCGCCGCCGCCCGATCCAATGTGGAGCCGCGTGGAGCAGCTCGTGAATGGCCAGGAGATTGTGGTCAAGCCGACCTCCGGCCCGGGGCTGCATTGCCGCTTTGCCGGCGCTACGGACGCCTACCTGTTCTGCGACCGGGACAACGTATATCCCGGAACCGGCGGCTACCGCTTTGACCGCGCCCAGGTGGTGAGCGTGCAGGTGAGCCATCCGAAGGCGAACTGGCATCCGGTGCTGCTGGCGACCATGGCTGCCTCCGGCATCGCCATCGGCATCAGCGCCACGGGCTCCATGGATGACAGGGGCGCCGCTTCTGCGGGAATCCTCTCCGCGCTCATGGTGGGCGCGATCGGCTACCCGATCGCGGTGATGCAGGACCGGAACGCGGGATTCGGGTTTGCAATTCCACTTCCTCCGCTTCAGTTCGCCGGTCCGCGGCGGCCTGCCTTTCTGCCGCATGCACTGTTTCGCTGAAGCCGCGTAGGGAGCGCGTCACCCTGCTATTGCGCGGAGTTATCCTGTAGCTGACGGATGGCGGACGACAACTCATTTCATCAGCCGCGCGCTGCGGCTTCTTCACCGCGCCCGCGCAAGCGCCGCTGGCCCCGCACCTTGCTTTGGTCCGTCGCGAGCTTGCTCGTTCTTCTGCTGCTGGCGGCGGGAGGGTTCGTGCTCTGGCTGCGCTCGACCACGCTGGCTGCCTTGCCCGCGCTCGATGGCGACGCGCATCTGGCCGGCCTCTCGGCCCCGGTCATGGTGCGTCGCGACGCGCATGGCGTGCCGCACATCGACGCGGCTACGCAAGACGACCTGTTTGTGGCCCAGGGCTATGTCACCGCGCAGGATCGCCTCTGGCAGATGGACGCCTTCCGCCGCAACTCCGAGGGCGAGCTGGCGGAGGTGATGGGAAGCTCGCTGGTGAAGCACGACGAGACGCAGCGCGTGCTCAGGATGGGGCGTGTGGCGCAGCGGATTTATGACCATCTCCCGGCAGAAGACCGCTCGTGCATGGATGACTACGCGCGCGGCGTGAATCTGTTTATCGCGCAGCACCCGGATTCGCTCCCCGTTGAGTTCCGGCTGCTCCGTTACAAGCCCAAGCCGTGGACCGGCGTGGACTCGATCGCCGTGGGGCTGATGATGGTGCAGACGCTGGACACGCACGCCGCGGCCAAGCTGGGGCGCAGCCACGTTGCCGCCAGGCTGCACAATCCCAGGCTCGAAGCCGATCTGTATCCGGTGGGCTCGTGGCGCGACCATCCGCCCACCGGCATTGAAGTAGACCTGAGCGCGCCGCATCCCGAGCCGCCGCCTTCGACCGATGACGACGAAGACGAGCCCACCGAGACGCGGCTCGCGCCTTTCTCTGACACCCCCGGCGGCATGAAGGCGCTGCTGGCGCTGCTCGGCCTGCCCACATGCGACGGCTGCGCCGTGGGCTCGAACGAATGGGTCGTCGCGGGCAATCACACGGCCAACGGCAAGCCGCTGCTCGCCAACGATATGCACCTGGACTTTTCCGTGCCCAGCGTGTGGTACATGGCCGATCTGCGCGCACCCGGATTTCATGCGGCCGGCGTGACGCTTCCCGGATTTCCCATGATCATCGCCGGCCACAACGACCACGTGGCCTGGGGATTCACCGACCTGATGGCCGACGTGCAGGACCTCTACGTGGAGAAGCTCGACGGCAAGGGCAACTACTTGGCCCCCGGCATGAGCTGGCAGCCGCTCAGCATCGATCGCGAAGTGATTCACGTGCGCGGCGGAAACGATGTGACCATCGACGTCAAGTCCACCGATCACGGGCCCATCGTGAATCCGATTCTGACCATCGACGACAGCCGTACCATCGCGCTCAAATGGAACCTCTACGACCCCGCGCAGGGGACGCTTCCGCTCTACGAGATGAATACGGCTTCGAACTGGACTGAATTCTCCGCGGCGCTCGCGCAGTGGTGCTGGCCGGCGCAAAATGTGGTCTACGCGGACGACCAGGGCCACACCGCGTACCAGGCCATCGGCCGCGTGCCGCTGCGGCCTGCGGGGCTTGCAGGCGTTCCCATTGACGACAACGCGCACGAGTGGCAGGGCTACATTCCCTTCGACGACATGCCGCATGCCGTCGACCCTCCATCGGGTTTTCTGGCCACGGCCAACTCGCGCGTAACCACGCCGCAGTCTCCCTATCCGCTCACCCTGGAGTGGATCGACCCCTACCGCGTGGAGCGCATCTACAAGGTGCTGGACGGACGCGACCAGTTGACGCCCAAAGATATGCTCGCGACGCAGATCGACATCTACAGTGAAGTGGACC
>JBAUCP010000760.1:0-2936 GCA_049677625.1 Occallatibacter sp.
GGGTTGCCCTCTAATGGATCGTCGAGGCCGGCGAGCCAGAACCGCCCGCCGCTGCGCTCGATGGGCAGCGAGGAGTTTCTCAGCGTGGTGATGCCATTGTCCGTAAGTGCCTCCATGACCATTGCTGCTCCCACGTGAACGTCGTGATTGCCCAGTACGGCGTAGCGTAGCGGGCATTCGAGTTCTCTGAGGATGCTGGCGCATTGCTGTGCGGTGCCGTGGAGAAATCTTTGCACTGCGCGAAATCTGTGTGCTCCCTTAATTCCGGTGATGAAGTCGCCGGTTAGAAATACCGCGTCGGGTTTCAACTGGTTGATGCGGTTGACGGCGTGGCGGAGAAAGAAGGGCTCGGTGAACACGTCCAGGTGAATGTCGCTGAGCTGGACGATGCGCATGCCGTCAAATGCGGCGTGCAGGCCGGGGAGATGGACATCGTTGTGCGAAATCTCAAGAAAGTGGCGCTCGACTTCGCCCGAATAAAGCGCGAGACCGGCCGCGCCGCAGAGCACGGCCTTTGCGAATTGACGCCGATTGATTTCGAAACCTGTGGAAGAGCCGGAATCCGCCATTCTTCTTATGGTATCGAATCAGGCGAATCATGCAGGCGCAGAACGCGGAATCGATCGAGCGCATGGCTTATACTCTGACCTTGAATGCCGCCCGCCGCCGCTTCCCACGCCGTTCTGCTTCTCATTGTCGCGCTCAGCATTCTTCTCATGCTGATTCGTCCACGCGGCATACAGGAGGTCTACTGGATCGGCGGCGGCGTAATGCTTCTGCTCGCCTTGCGGCTGGTTCGGCTCAGGCTTGCAGCGAAAGCCGTTGCCGAGGGCCTCGACGTTTACTTCTTTCTCGCCGGCATGATGATCCTTTCCGAGCTGGCGCGCGAACAGGGCGTATTCGACTGGCTCTCTTCGGCAGCCATCCATGGAGCGCGCGGGTCGCGTGTGCGGCTGTTCGCGCTGGTCTACGGGCTGGGCGCGCTGGTGACCGTCTTTCTCTCGAACGATGCGACAGCGGTCGTGCTTACTCCGGCGATTCTCGCGGCAGTCCGTAAGGCGAAGGTCGCGCCGCTGCCTTATCTCTTTGCGTGCGCGCTCATCGCCAATGCGGCGTCGTTCGTGTTGCCTGTCTCGAACCCGGCCAACCTGGTCGTCTTTCGTCTGGGTATGCCGCCGCTGGGCCGCTGGCTTGCGCTGTTCAGTGTTCCGTCGATCCTGGCTGTCGCATCGACCTACGCGGTGATGCGTCTTGTCTTTCGCAGCGAACTCTCGGGCGGCATGGAAGACCACGCCGATGCGCCGCTTACTCTCAACGGAAAGCTGGTGATTGCGGGTCTCGCGCTCACCGTGGTCATCCTGCTTGCGGCCTCCTCAATGAACAGGAACCTCGGGCTGCCCACATGCCTCGCAGCCGTGGCGATCACCGCGTTGATCTCCATAAAAACGCGCAGCAATCCGCTGACGCTCGCAAAAGAAATCAGCTGGGCCACCATCGCTCTGGTGGCCGGGCTGTTCATCCTGGTAGATGCGGTGCAGAATATCGGCGCGCTCGGCTTTACGCAAACCGCGCTGGAATGGGCAGACCGGCTCGCCCCCGCGCGCGGCGCACTCGTCACCGGCTTTGTTGTGGGTGTGGCCAACAACATCGTCAACAATCTGCCGCTCGGATTGATCGCCGCTGGAACACTGAAGGCCGCGCACGCCGCGCGGCTCACCTCATCGGCCGTGCTGATCGGCGTGGACCTGGGTCCAAACCTCTCGGTGAGCGGCTCGCTGGCGACCATCCTTTGGCTGATTGCGCTGCGCAGAGAGAAGCTGCACGTAAGCTACTGGACATTTCTCAAGGTCGGGGCTATCGCCATGCCGGCGGCGCTGTTCGCCTCGCTCTGCGGCGCAATTTTCATGCACTGGATTGCCGGCTAGAACGGAATGTCGTCGTCAGAGATTTCGGCGGATTGGGCGTATTCGTCCTGGCCGGCGGGCGGGCGCTGGTCGTAGCCGGACGACGAGCCGGACGACGAGCCTGAAGATGACCCTGCCGAACTGGAGGAACGGCTGTAGCCGCCCGAACCCTCGTCGCGGCCGGAGAGCAGCGACAGGTCGTTGACGATGATCTCGGTGCGGTAGCGCTTGGCGCCGGACTCCTTGTCGTCCCAACTGCGGGTCTGGATCTTGCCCTCGATATAGAGCTTCGAGCCCTTCTTCACGTAGTCGCGAATAATCTCGGCGGTGCGGCTGAAGGCCACCAGGTTGTGCCACTCGGTGCGCTCCTGCCAGTTGCCCTGGGCGTCCTTCTGGCGGTCGCTGGTGGCGAGGGTGAAGTTGGCCACCATGGTGCCGCCCGGCGTGGAACGAATCTCGGGGTCCTTGCCCACGTTGCCTAACAGTATGACCTTGTTGACGCTCTTCGCCATCTTCGTGCCTCCACAGTAAGGAGAAAGAATAGCAGAACGCTCGAAGCGCTTCCGCGCAGAAAAAGCGGAAAACCGGGACGGAATTGGGCTGCAAGTGAGCGAAGTGATCGGTGCGCCGGCCTAAGCCGAAGGATTTCTTGAAAAATCTTGCTGCATCGGATAACTAATCATCTAGTTGTTACGTCTATGATGTGTAGGAGCAAGGTGGGCTGCGAACCCTGCCTCTCTGAAATCAACCAGATGCCTCCCAAAAAGTCCAATACGCTCACTGAAGCCGAGCTCCGGCTGATGAAGATTCTCTGGCGGCGCGGCGAGTCGGCGGTGAATGAGCTGGTGGCCGACCTGCCCGAGGGTGAGGCGCTGGCCTACAACTCCGTGCTCACCACGATCCGCATCCTGGAGCAGAAGGGCTACGTGGAGCACCGGCAGGAGGGCCGGGCGTTCGTTTACCGCCCGTGCGTGGCGGAGCACGAGGCCGGCCGGTCTGAGGTTCGCCATGTGTTGAGCCGGTTCTTCGGCA
>JBAUCP010000761.1:0-7769 GCA_049677625.1 Occallatibacter sp.
GCATCGTAGTGCGCGCTGACCACCGGTCCAAGCCGATAATCGCTCCCCAGGCACACCGCCGCAGAGACATGGCTGCCGCCAACATCGAATGTCAGCACCCGACCATTCCCCACATTTGTCCTGTCCACGCCGATAGAACCCCGTCGATGAGACCGATCCCATTGCAAGTGAGATTGTTACCATTTGTATCACAGGTGGTTGCGCGGTGGGCAGAACTCGCGGAGAATTTATTCCGTTTTGGTTCCAAATAGGCGTAAAGTCTGGAAAAAACGCATCGGCGCGGGCAGATCGCTTCTCGTTTGGAACAAGCCGAACTTTGTTTGGGCCTCAAAAAAATGATAACGATCCCCATCGAGAACATCAGCACGAACCGGGCTTCCATGGAGGGCCGTCTGCGCGCGCGTTCGCAGCTTCGCGTGAATCTCTTCGCGTTCAGCGCTTTTTAGAGAAAGTACGGGATGGCCGGTCTGCGGGTTCCAGATTTTTGAGCGATTTATTCCGGCGATTTAGCTGATGACCACCGGAGTCTTGTGCTTGCACCCGCAGGAACGGCGCAGCACAATCTCTACCGGCAGAACAATGCGGTTGCCGGTATAGGGAGTCTCGCCGCGCGTAATGCGGTCGAAGAGCAGGCTGGTGGCCACGCGTCCCATCTCCTGCGCAGGCTGCCGGACCACCGTCAGCGGTGGAGAGGTGAATTCCGCCAGATCGAAGTCGTCGAACCCGGCAAATGCAACGTCGCTGGGAACTTTGACTCCCAGCCGCGCGATTGCGCTCAGCACATAACGCGTAGCCAATGTATTTGAGGTAAGGATGGCCGTGGGAGCATCTTTACCGCTCAGCTTTTCTTTGAGCAGGCGCAGGGTTATCTCTTCGTTGTTGCATTCGAATGTGGCGTCTTCCTCAAGGCCGGCGTCCTGCATCGCACGCCGGTACCCGAGGAACCGCGTATTGATGGTGAACAGCGCCCGGCTCAGGCCCATGTAGGCGATACGCTTGTGGCCGTGCTCTTCGATCATGTGCTCCACAATGCGCCGCGCACCGATTGTGTTCTGGACCAGCACAACGTCGACTGAAGGGTCGGGCACCGGCCGGTCGAAGGCGACCACGGGGGTCTTGCCAAACAAGGCGCGCGAAAGCCGCGTCTGGCGGAATAGCGACGGAATCACGACCATGCCGTCTACATGCCGCTCCAGCATGTGCTCGGCCTCGGCATACTCCGTATCCGGATCTTCGTTGGAAGTGGTGATGATGACCGAGTACCCGTGCTCTTTGGCCACGGACGTGACCGCATGCGCGCAGTTGGCAAAGAACGGATCGTAGAGATAGGGAATGATGAGCCCGATAGAACGGCTGCGCTGGCCGCGAAAGGCACGCGCCAGCTCGTTCGGCCTGTACTTCAACTGCTCGATCGCCGTCTGCACGCGCTGCGCCGTCTCCGCAGAGACGCGGACTGTTCCGCTCAACACGCGCGAAACGGTCATGGTGCCCACGCCGGCCAGACGGGCCACGTCGCTCATGGTGGGCTTGCGGTGAGCCACCGGCGTCCGGTCCTTCAGTTTTGACCTGCTCGTAGTTGGATTGCCGGGAATTTCAGACAATTTCAGTTTCTCCGCGAATCAATATCGAGGAACAAACAGCTTTTCACGTCCCGGCCGAGGTGTTGAAAATCAAGATGGCGCGGTATCGCGGCGTTTCATTTCTTTTGCTCTCCCGCCTCGTCCGTCGGAGTGGATTCAGCGGCGCCGTCTTCCCCAAAAAATGCAACCGAGCCAAGCAGGACTATAGCAGCAGCAAGGGCAGTGAAGCAATCGAAGCGTGCGCAGGCTACTCAACTTCGAGCTTAAGGCAAACGATTATCTTAGAATGGCTAAACAGAATGCGTTCTATTTTCCGGCTCCGAGCCCCATCGCCGCGCAGATCGCGGACACATCGCCGATGGCTTCTCCGAGTCTGGCCGGGACTACCTGGCAAATTCGCGCTGAGCCGGGCAGGGCCTCGCGCGCCATCGCCCGCCGCGCCGGACCCAGCAGGCTTTCTCCCAGCCGCATCGCAAGCCCGCCAATTACGATCCGCTCCGGGTTGAGCAGATCGACAAGAATTGCCAGCGCCTCGCCAAGCCGGGTTCCAGTGCTCTCGACAATCTTGATCGCCAGTGCGTCTCCGCGCCGCGCGGCCTCAGCTACATCCTTCGCAGTCAGCGTGCCGAGCTTTGCGGCCAGAGCGGTCGTCTCGCCGCGCTTCACGCCTGCCTCTATCTCCTGCGCGGCCACCAACGCCATTCCGCCGCCGCTCGCCCAACCCTCCACCGAGCCAGCCTTGCGATAGCCCACCGGACCTTCCGCGCTCAGCCGCACATGCCCAATCTCTCCGGCCTGGCCTGATGCGCCGCGCAGCAACTGCCCATCGGCGATGATTCCCGCGCCCAGCCCTGTTCCCATGGTCAGAAAAATCATGTGCCCAGCGCCCTGGCCGGCGCCGTACCGGTGCTCCGCCACGGCTCCGGCGTCCGCATCGTTTTCCAGCCTGCACTCCAGCGCGAACTCCTCGCGCAGAATAGCTGTGATTGGAACATCCACCCACGTGGCCAGATTCGGCGGCGCCTGAATTACGCCGCCGCGCTGATCGAGCGGCCCTCCGCAGCTCACGCCAATGCTGCCCACTTGCGACCCGTCGATCGCCGATGTGCGCAGCACCTCATGAATCGACTGCTTGATCAGGCCGATGGCCCGCTCCGGCCCCTGGTCGGGAAGCGTGGGAAACTCAATGCGCGCAATCATCGCGGGCGGCTCGCGCGAAATCACCACGGCGGTCTTGGTGCCGCCGATATCCACGCCAATCCAGGCTTTTTCTTCCATTTCGCTCATCTTCGCAGGCGTTCTGGTTGCTGTCGATCATAGCAGCGCGGCAAGCATCGGCCGTGTGATCCGGCGAGCGATAGAATTCACTTCAGGATGGCTCTGCGCAAGATCATCCACGTGGACATGGATGCTTTTTATGCGTCCGTGGAGCAGCGCGACGACCCACAACTTCGCGGCAGGCCCGTCGTCGTTGCGTGGCGCGGCAACCGCTCCGTCGTCTGCGCCGCGTCGTATGAGGCGCGCCGCTTCGGCGTCCGCTCCGCCATGCCCGCGGTGCACGCCGAACGCCTTTGCCCCGAGGCCATCTTCGTTCCGCCCGACTTTGTGCGCTACCGCGCCGTCTCGCGCCAGGTGCGCGAAATCTTCAAGTGCCACACCGATCTCATTGAGCCGCTCTCGCTCGACGAAGCCTATCTCGACGTGACCGAGAACAAGACCGGCCTGGCCACGGCCACGCGCGTGGCTCGCGCCATCCGCGCGCAAATCCGCGAAGAGCTGAACCTCACTGCGTCAGCGGGTGTTGCGCCCAACAAGTTCCTCGCCAAGATCGCATCGGACTGGCGCAAGCCCGACGGCCTCTTCGTCATCCAGCCAGAAGACGTAGGCGCATTTCTGCCGCCGCTGCCTGTGGGCCGGCTTCCCGGCGTGGGAAAAGTTACCGAGGCGCGGCTCGAAGAGCTCGGCATCCGCACCGTCGGCGACTTGCGCACACACCCGCTCGAGGAACTCGAATCCCGCTTTGGCCGCCACGGGCAGCGGCTTTATGAATTGGCCCGCGGCATCGATCTGAACCCGGTGGTGCCTGACCGTCCCACGCAATCCATCTCCGCGGAGGACACCTTTGAGCGCGACCTGCCGCTCGCTGAGACGGAGCCGCTCATACGCCGCCTTGCGGAAAAGACCTGGGCCGCCTCGCGCAAGGAGTCGCGCATCGCGCGCACCGTAGTGCTCAAGCTCAAGACCAGCGAGTTCAAGATTCTTACCCGCAGTCTCACGCCCGCTTCACCGCCCGCGTCTTTAGACGAGTTAACCAGCATTGCACTCGCGCTGCGCGACCGCGTGAAGCTGAACGCGCACCAGCGCTTTCGTCTGGTCGGCGTAGGCCTGAGCAACTTCCACGAGCCCGAAGAAGCACGCGACGCACCGCAGCCCGTGCTCTTCGACTGAAGAGTGCATTCGCAACGGTGGCCTCCATACGCGCGCTCAACCAGGCACGAAAATGGGTGCCCCAGGTTCGGCGCGTTCTTGTTTTTGCGCCTAACCTGGGAAAGCAAGACTCTCGACCAGCCACTAGCAATCCGGCTCTGAACCCGCACCTATCGCGGAATCTCCTGCGTCCCCACGACAGAAAACTCCGCAGACCGCACTCCAGCCGCATCGTCACCATCTGGCTGCGAGCCGCCGAGTGAAACGCTATAGTGCCCCGGAACCACTGCGCGCACTCCCTTGTCGTTCACCTCAGAAAGCTCGCGTGGATCGAGATGAAAGACCACATGCTTGGTTTCGCCCGCGTTGAGATGCAGCCGCTCGAAGCCTTCGAGCGCCAGCTTGGGCGAAACATCCGTCTTCGGCGACGTCAGATAGAGCTCCGCGACTTCATCTCCCGCCGCGCCGCCGGTATTCTTTACATCTGCCTCCACCGTCAGAGTCTCGCCCGCACGCAGCTTCTTGTCTGAAAGCTGCAGGCGCGAATATTCGAAGGTTGTGTAACTCAATCCATCGCCAAAGGCGAACAGCGGCTTGCCCTTGAAGTAGCGATAGGTGCGGTTGGCCATCGAGTAGTCGTCAAACGGCGGCAACTGGTCGACGCCGGTATAGAACGTCACCGGCAGCCGTCCTCCCGGGTCATTTTTCCCGCTCAGCGTTTCGGCAATCGCCTGGCCGCCGGCCTGGCCCGGATACCACGCTTCCAGAATTGCCTTTGCATTCTGCTCAGGCCAGTTCACCGCGAGCGCGCTGCCGTTCAACAGCACCACCACCATCGGCTTGCCGGTCTTGGCGAGCGCCTCAAGCAGCTCTTGCTGCACATCCGGCAGCACCATGCTGGTGCGGTCGCCGCCGGAGAAGCCGTCGATATGGACGTTCATCTCTTCGCCCTCGAGCCGCGACGTGAGCCCGACAAACGCGACCACAACATCGGCGTTCTTCGCCGCGGCCACTGCTTCATCCTGCAGCAGCTCGTGGCGCGGGCTCCATTCGAAGGAGATGCCTCCGCCGGGAATTCTTCCGCTCTGGATGTACTCGATGCGAATCGCGTGCGGCCTGGTGTCAGTGAAGGGAATCGAAAACTGCTCCAGGCCGCCGAAGTTCCTTCCGCTGGGCGGCAGTTTTACTCCCGGCGGCACCTGCTGAGGCCGGGTTCCAAGTTCTATGCCGTCAAGATAGACCGCAACCTGCAGCTTGCCTTCGCACGGATAGCAGAGGGGCAAACGAATCTGGAAGTTGTCTATTTCCGCAACCGGTGCGGCGATTGTGCCCGTCCAGCGCACGGCGAAGCTCTGCGCCTCCGGATCGGCCGACAGGCTTGGCGCCGGATTGGCAAAGGCCCAGTCGAAGTCGATCTCCTTGTCGACGCGGGTCATCTCAGGAGCGCCATCCAGGCTGGGGCTCGCAAAATATTCGCCGGTCAGGCCGTCTATATTTGAATCCGCCGCCGTACGCAGCATGGTGCGCGGCACAGGAACCGCGCCGCCCATCGTATACGGCGCGCCTTCTGCATAGATCACGTGATTCGCGCCGAACTCGGCGATCATTCCATCGACGGGCAAAACGGGATGCAGCGGAATCGCGTTGTAGTTGCCTTCGAGCGCAAGGCGCGAAGCAGCCAGCGGACCGACGATGGCGATGGTCTGGCTTCCGTCCATCTTCAGGGGCAAAAATTGTCCTTCGTTTTTGAGCAGCACCATCGACTCGCGCGATGCGCGCAGCGCCAGCTCCGCGTGCTCCGGCGAGTTCACCTCGCTGAAGGGAATCGACGAGAAAGGCACCTTCTCCGGCGGATCGAACATGCCCAGCTTCATCCGCGCCGTGAACAGGCGCTTGACTGCGGTGTCCAACTCCGACTCCGGCATCAGGTGATGGCGAACCGCATCGCCCAGCGCCAGGTACGAGGCGCCGCAATCGGTATCCGTTCCCGCTTCAATGCCGTCCACCGAGCCGGTCTCATGATCGGTCGCGTAATGATGGCCGTTCTTCTGCGAGAAGTCGTCGATCGCATCGCAGTCCGAAGTTACATAGCCCTGGAAGCCCCAGTCGCCGCGCAGAATCTGCTGGAGCAGCATCTTGTTGGCGCACGCCGGAGCATGATCGACGGAGTTATACGCGCACATGATCGAGTCCGCTTTGCCTTCGGTAATGGTGGCGCGAAATGCGGGGAGATAGGTGTCCCACAGGTCGTGCGCGCTGGGCTCCAGATCCACTTCGTGCCGTGTCGACTCCGGTCCGCTGTGCACGGCGTAGTGCTTGGGCGTGGCAATGGCGCGATAGTAATTCGGATCGTCGCCTTGAATTCCTTTCACAAACGCAGTGCCCAGCGTGGCCGTCAGGAACGGGTCTTCGCCGTAGGTCTCCTGCCCGCGGCCCCAGCGCGGGTCGCGAAAGATGTTGATATTCGGCGACCAGATGGTCAGCCCATAGTAGCGGTCGTGATTCCCATGCGCGATCGCATCGTTATACTTGGCCCGCGCCTCGGTTGAAACCACTGCTCCAATGCTGTGCACCAGCGGCGCGTCCCAGGTGGCTGCATTCCCGATCGCCTGCGGAAACATGGTGGCGAAGCCGGAGCGCGCGATCCCATGCAGCCCTTCATTCCACCAGTTGTACTCCGGAATGTCGAGCCGCGGAATCGCCGCCGCGCGGTCAATCACCTGCGATACCTTCTCATCGATCGTCAGCCGCGATACCAGGTCGTCAACCCGCTCGGGAATAGACAGCGCAGGATTGCGAAACGGCATGGCCGCGGCCGCCTTGATCTGGTCTTCGGTCGGCGGTTGCGTTTGCGATTCGGCAGGCGCCTGTGCCCGGCTCAGGGTGGTCACACTCCAGCAAATCAAAAGGGAGGCAAGGAAAGGTGCAACAGAGCGCACACGCATAGGTTCATCTCCAGACTGCCCATATTACTGTGTGCAGAACGCCCCAGACAAATCGCTTTTTTAAAAGGCGAGATCGATACCGCCGATTTTCATTCAGGCACAAATTTCCGTGCCCCATCCTTTCCGCGTTCTGAGCGGAAAGGGTGGGAAAGCACGAACTTCAACCGGCCGCATTGCCCGGGTGCCCCAGGTCTCGATTCCGAGACCTGGGAAAGCACGAACCTCACCCCTCCGCCATGCGCGCAACCTCGCTCGCAATCTCCCGCGCAAGCTCCTCCGGCCCCAGCGTCTTCGCGGCCGAGCCAAGCCCCAGCACCATAAATCGCGCATAGCGCACGCTGTCGAACTCCACGTCAAAGACCGCCCAACCCTCCGGCAGGGCGCGCGCGGCCGGATGCTTGGCCACCGGAGCCATCCTGTGCCATCCCTTGAGAATCTTCACCGCATCCGGCCCGAGCGCCAGCGTCGCCGTCATGGAGCGTTGTTGTTCGCGGAACGCTGCCGTGCTGCTCTTCCAGTGCGCCGCAAGATTGAAGCGTGCCGGCCGCTTGAAGCCGAGCGCCAGCGCCACCGCATCGCGCATCCGCGAAACCCGGTACGTCCTCATGCCGGCCGGGGCGCGCGCAATCAGATACCAGGATGTCTGCTTGCACACAATGCCCAGGGGATCGACCGTCCGCGGGCTCGTCTCTCCGTCGGCGCGGGTGTACACAAAGGTCAGCTTGCGGTCGCGGGCCAGCGCATCCTGCACTACCGGCAGCATCGACAGGTCTTCCTCGCCCATGCGCCAGCCGGCGGGGTCAAAGTGCAGCCGCGC
>JBAUCP010000762.1:0-4334 GCA_049677625.1 Occallatibacter sp.
ACGTAAACGGCGCAACCCTTGAGGGCGCCCAGCTGAATCTGACGGAGGCGAATACAGGCAGCCGCTATGACGCAATAGCCGGCTCGGGGGGCCTGTTTACGTTCCCTGAGCTTCAACCTGGTACTTACATTCTTTCTGTTTCCTCTCCGGGTTTTTCGTCTTACACCCAGAACGGCATCACAGTAACTGTCGGCAGCACGGCCACTGTCGACGCCGTCCTGAAGGTCGGTTCGGCCACGGAAAGCGTCACGGTAAATGGCGATGCCTCGCACCTGGAGTCCGAATCCTCCGATGTCGGCTACACGATGCCGCCTCAGGTATTGGAATCGCTTCCGCTGCCCTTTGGCGGCGAGATCCGCAACCCCCTCGAGTTTGCAGCACTCTCGCCCGGATTCGCCGGCACCATGAGCAACAACCCCTCCTCGCCACCCGCCGGAGCCTTTAAGCTCAGCGGCGGACAACAGGGCGGTGGCGACATCCTGCTCGACGGCGCCACCACCGAGCTCGCATCGGCCAACATGCAGGTGACCTATAACTTCAGCGTCGAGGCCGTCTCCGAATTCAAAGTCATGACCAACACCTTCGACGCCCAGTTTGGAAGCGCCAGCGGCGGCGTGGTCAATCTCGTCTCCAAGCAAGGAACGAACGACTTTCACGGCTCGGCCTACGACCTGCTCAAGAACCGCGTCCTGGATGCCGACAGCTGGCTCAACGACTACCAAAACGCCGTCTTCGGGCCTAACTCAACAACCAAGCCCCTCGACACTCAAAACGATTTCGGCGCAAGCATCGGAGGGCCGGTGCGCGTTCCCTGGCTTTACAACGGTAAAGACAAGACCTTCTTCTTCTTCAATTACGAGGGCTTCCGGCAAGTGAACGGAGGCACCTCACTTCTGTCGGCACCCACTCAGGCCATGCTCGGCGGCGACTTCTCGTCCCTTCTTAACCCGGTGACCGTCGGCGGCCAGACCTTCCAGGCCCACATCCTCTACGATTACAGCACCTGCACAGGTGCCAACCAGGGACAGACCTGCCAGGCTTATCCAAACAACAAAATCACCGAGGCCCCGGATCCGGTCTTCGCCGCCGCATCCAAGGTCATGCCCTCCGCCCCCTCCAGCGCCACCAGCCCCTACTTCAACATCAATGACGTCAGCTCCAACCACGAGCAAGCCGACATGTGGAACATCCGCATCGACGAGAACATCAACACGCGCAACAAGATCTCAGCCAGTTACTTCACCGGCAACATGCCTTACATCAGCACGCAAAGCCTCGGGCCGCTTTACACCGGCGGCAACATCCAGGGCAACAAATATGCGCGTCTGGGCTACGACTATTTAATTTCACCCACGATGCTCAACCACTTCAACGCCGGCTTCACTCGCCGCCATCGCCTCGAAACCTCGGGTGAGGGCGGATTTGGCGGTGACTGGGCAACCAAGTTCGGGCTCAAGGGCGTGGAGGACTCGGTTTTCCCTAAATTCACCTACAACTACCCCGGCAATGGCATCAACAGCCCCAGCGATGGCGACAGCGTCTTCGACGACAACGTATTTCAATATGACGACGTGGTCTCGTGGCAGAAGGGCCGTCACAGCCTCCGTTTCGGCGGCGAATTTCGCGCGGCGCAATTCAACCTCGGAATCCTGACCGGCAGCGCCGGCCAGTTCACCTTCAACCCGGGTCCCACCAGCACTGCGACCGATACCAACTCAGGCTTTGGCTTCGCCAGCTTCTATCGCGGCGCAGCCTCCAACGCGTATATTGACATTCCCCAGATCAACGGATGGCGCGCCAAGTATGTTGCCGTCTTTGCCGCCGACGACTGGAAGGTCGACAGCAAGCTTACCGTCAACCTTGGCCTGCGTTACGACATGCCAATCCCGGTGACCGAGGCGCGAAACCGCATGTCCTATGTGGATCCAACCCTGTCGAACCCGGGCGCGGGCGGCCTTCCCGGCGCTTACGTCTTCGAAGGCAGCGGCACGGGACGCCTCGGCGGCAGCTCCCCGCAGTCGAACTTCAAAAAGGCCTTCGGTCCTCGCGTGGGCCTCGCCTATTCGGTCGATCCCAACACTGTCATCCGCGCCGGCTACGGCATTTACTTCTCCACCCAGCGCGTCGGAGGCTTCGCCGAGAACGACAGCCAGGGCTTCTTCTCCAGCTACACGTACCCCACCGCGGCCAGCCCCCAGACCCCGACCGTTGTGCTCTCCCAGATCGCCGCCTATCCCGGTAACCTGCCGCCCTTCATAGACCCCACGGTCATGAACGGGCAGAGCAACGCCCTCTTCCTTGAGTCGAAGGTCGACCGTCCCGGCACTATCCAAAACTGGACCCTCGATGTGCAGCGCCAGCTGCCCTTCCAGACCATTGTGGACGTGGCCTACGTCGGCGCTCATGGCGACCACCTGCAGGCATTCATGCATGACCCCAATCAGGGAAATCCCGTGAACCAGGCGCGAGGCGCATGTCTTCAAGTCAACATTGCCGATCAAGCGACCAGCCCGGCTTGCGCGGGCCAGTCCGCGGTCGCAGCTCCCTATGCCGGGTTCAGCGGCACCGTCTCTCAGGCCCTCCGTCCCTTCCCGCAGTATGGAACCGTCACGGTGGATTCAGCCACCATGGACGATCCCTTCGGCGATTACACCTACCATGCCCTTCAGGTTCAGGTAACCAAGCGGATCAGCAGCGGGCTGAACATACTGGCCAGCTACAGTTGGTCGAAAAACATCACCAATGCTGACTCGGAATATCCGACCGAGGCCGCCTGGGAGGGTAACGGCGATACCGGCGCGCTCAACACCTACAATCTGAAGGCCGAGAAGGCCCTCAGCGAGTTCGACATCCCGCAGCGCGTCGTCCTCGCTTGGACTTACGATCTGCCCTTCGGCAAAGGCAAGCAATTGGCCAATCAGGGAGGAGTCGTCAACGTGCTGGCCGGTGGATGGAAGATTGCCGCCGTCCAGAAGTATCAAAGCGGCACTCCACTGAGCGTATCGTCGCCGGGCTGGACCTCGGGCATCTTCGCCGGCGGCGAGGGCGCAACCGGTTCATCCAGCCGTCCCAACATCGTTTCCGGACAGAGCGTTGGCGCGCTGCACGGCAAATATGTCTGGGGCACGAGCCGCCTCCTAAACCAGACTGCCTTTACTCCAGCTCCCAACTTCACCTTTGGCGACGCGCCCCGCGCCCTCGGCATCCGCGAGTTCTTCAACAACTCCGAGGACTTCAATGTCACCAAGGCCATCCCTGTCACCGAACAGGTCCACACCGACTTCCGCGTGGAGTTCTTCGACTTGTTCAACCGGCACCGCTTCACCGGCTTTGACACGTCAGTGAGTTGTAGCACCTCGTCGACGCAAACCTGCAGCCCGCTGGTCAACACCAACTCAAACTTCGGGAACGCTTCGGGCCTTGCCTATGGCCCGAGAAACATCCAGGGTTCTTTGCGGGTCACCTTCTGACGCCACCAGGCAAATCAGCCCTGTTACGTCTGAGGTTTGAAAACAACCCAACACTCCCGGACCTCTTCAACGAGGTCTGGGAGAATTGCATTTTTGAGCGCAACGCAAACCAGACAGCAGGATGAACGGTCCATTCGGGAAAAAACCGCACAAGGTCACGCAATGGCATTCAGCGACGTGAAGATCAACTACTATCAATCCATGTTTCGCATCCGCAGTCGGCGATTTCTGGTTTTCGCTGTAGTGATTCAGACTGCATGCGTGCTCTCGTCAACCGGCACCGCGCAGGTTATCGATTCACAGATTCAGGCTCAAGTCCAGGAACACTTCCTGGCGGCGCAGCGGGCGCAGCAACAAGGGCAGCTTGACGAGGCGATTACCGAGTATCAACAAGTCTCGCGGCTCCAGCCCCGGTTGCCCGAGGTTTATGCGAATCTGGGGCTCGTCTACTACGCTCACGGCGAGTTCGAGAATTCCGCGAAATCTTTTGCTTCGGCTGAAAAGCTGAGGCCCGGAATGCGCGGCGTGAGTCTTTGGCTTGGAATTGACGAAGTGAGAATGAACCGTTCGGCGCAGGGTGTAAATCATTTGCGCGAGGCGATTCGCCTTGATCCGAAGGAAAAGCTGGCCCAGAGCTGGCTGGGAACGGCGCTTTGGAATGCGGGGCAGATCGATGCTGCCTTGCTCCAATTGCGCAGCGCCTCCAGGCAGTTTCCCGACGATCGCGATCTGCTGCTGGCATGCGGCGAGGCTTACGGCAAGGCCGCCAGCCAGGAGACGGAGGAGCTGCTGGAAGAGTCCTCCGGGACAGCGCTCTCCGACCTGATCTACGGGAGCAACTATGCCGGAGAGCGCGAGTGGACC
>JBAUCP010000763.1:0-3135 GCA_049677625.1 Occallatibacter sp.
CCCGCCAACTCAACCCAGCCTGATCCAATCCAACCCCAAAAACAAAGAACGCTCCCCGAAGGGAGCGCTCTTTTAAAAAGGACCCCGGAGTTTCGTAACAGACTCGTCTGGGCGGCTTTCGTTTTGGCGCTGAGCGGGGAGCCTCTGATTAAGTTGGCCAGGCAAAGGTCAAAGTTTCCTTTGAGCATTCCCTCAGGGTCTAAAGCCCTGGATTTTATGCAACTCTGGCGGCACGGCTAAAGCCGTGCCCTTTCAAAACAACATTTATGCAATCGGCTCTAGTTGAGCCAGCGCACGCCCGGCTGGCGGTGCGGCGGGACGGGCAGCACGATAAAGCCCTCGCGCCAGTGGCCCTCTTCGCGGCGCGGCGGCTTGCCCACGATGCGCAGGGCGGCGGTGTTGTGCTCTTCAATGGCCAGGCCGGGCAGGCCGGCGACGATGGCCTGGAGCTGATCGTGATTCGGCGGCCGGTCGGTGGTGAAGGGAACCACTTCGCGCAGCGCGGCGTAGGCCTCGGCCAGGTCGCTCACCCGGGCGCGGCGCTTGGAGCAGAGCGGCTTGAGGCCCAGCGACTTCCAGGCTGCGTGTGGATAGCTCTCCACGAGCACGCGCTCCTGCGGCGAGCCGGAACGGTCGCGCGTGGCCAGGCGGCGCCAGCCGCGGCGGCTGAGCGCGTCGTATACGTCCATGCAGAACTCGGTAAAGGGCCGATAGGTGATGGGCCTCACGATGCCGGGCAGGCCGGTTTTGCCGGCGGTGTTGAGCTGGCGCTCGCTCACGCGCGCGTGCTCCAAGCCATTTGAGCGCGACTTCCAGGCCTGCGGCCCGTCGAGCATGATGACGCGAATGCCGCGCACGTTGCAGAGGTGACTGAGGCGGCCGGCGAGGATCTCGGCGACCACGGGCCCGTGGTCCTGCTCGGGGTCGAGGCCCGGAGGCGCGAAGGGAATGATTTCGCACGCGATGATGGAGCGCTGCGCGGCGTTGCGTGCCCTGGGCTTGGCGGCCAGCGCGCGCTCGGGGTCCGGTTTGCGGTCGAGCACAACGACGCCCAGGCTGGACCAGCGGCGGTAAGCGAGATCGACAGAGAGAACGGCCATTGCTTTCAACGTATTCTTTGCGGCGGAATGGTTGCAACCGCGCGGAGTGCGATTCGGGCGCGTCTGCCCTGAATTGAAACACGCGCCGAAACGGGAAGGGGAGCTGGCGCAGAACGTGGCTGTGCTAAACTCCGTTGCGTTATGCGAATCCGACATTCTTTGCTGCCTGCGCTCGCTGCCTGCATGGGCCTCGCGTTTACGCTTCATGCGCAGGAGAATTCTGCGCCGCATCTTGAAAAACGGGGCGCGGCTACGCAGCTCATCGTGGATGGCAAGCCGTTCCTGATGCTTTCGGGCGAGCTGCACAACTCTTCTTCGTCGAGTCTCGAGTATATGAAGCCGATCTGGCCCAAGCTCGAGGCGCTGGGACTCAACACGGTGGTCACACCGCTGAGCTGGGAGCTGGTCGAGCCCAAAGAGGGCAGCTACGACTTCGCGCTTGTGGACGGGCTCATTGACCAGGCCCGCGAGGCCCATGAGCGCATCGTCTTTCTGTGGCTTGCGTCGTGGAAGAACGGCCTGTCGAGCTACGCGCCGGTGTGGGTGAAGGAGGATGCGCACCGGTTTACGCGCGATGTGGTGCACGGCAATGAAGTGGAGATACTGAGCCCGATGTGCGCGGCGACCGAAGAGGCTGACAGCCGCGCCTTCGCTGCGCTGATGCGGCACATCAAGCAGGTGGACGGCAGCCAGCACACGGTGCTGATGATGCAGGTGGAAAACGAGGTGGGCGTGCTGGGCGACTCGCGCGACCGCTCCGAGGCTGCGGACAAGGCGTTCGCCTCGCCGGCGCCTGCGCAGTTGACGGCATATCTGGCGGCGCATCGCGACAGCTTGTATCCCGATCTGCGTGACCTGTGGGTTGCGAATGGCGCCAAGACCGCGGGCACGTGGGCCGAGGTTTTCGGCGACACCGAGCGCGCCGATGAGATCTTCATGGCATGGCATTATGCGCGATTCATTCATGCAGTGGCTGCGCGGGGCAAGGCTGAGTATGACCTTCCCATGTATGTGAACACGTGGCTCGAGGGCGAGACTACGCCGCCGGGCGAGTATCCGAGCGGAGGGCCGGAGCCGCGGGTGATGGATGTGTGGAAGGCCGCAGGACAAGACTCAGCGGGAGCCGGACTTGATTTCTACTCGCCGGACCTTTATGCGTGGAACTTCGAGGAGTGGTGCAGGCGTTATCATCGCGACGGCAACCCGCTCTACATGCCGGAGACGCGCGGCGGCGCGGCGGGCGCGGCGAATGTGTTTTATGCGCTGGGCGAAGAGGCGGGGTTTGGGTTTTCGCCCTTCGCTATCGAGTCGGAGGCGGACGACAAGGACCCGCTCGGTGAGAGCTACAAGGCCATCGCAGCCGTAACACCGCTGCTGCTGGAGCACCAGAGCGCGGGCGACGTGCATGGCTTTGTGCTCGACCGCGACCACCCCACCGCGGAGTTTGCGATGAACGGCTACATGCTTCACGTGAGCATTGACAATGTGTGGAACAGGACGGTCGAAAGCGGCTTCGGTCTGATTATGGCCGACGGCAAGGATGGGTTTCTGGGCGTGGGCGAGGGATTTCGCGTGACGTTTACGCCGCGTGGCGGACCGCATGCGGGAATTGCCGCGGTGGATGAAGGCGAATTTCAAGACGGCAAGTGGGTTCCCGGCCGGCGGCTGAATGGCGATGAGGATGAGCAGGGCGTGGCGTGGCGGTTCGAGTCGAAGCAGATTAGGGCGGAGAAGGTTTCGCTGTACCGGTTTGAGTAAAGGGTTCCTGGATGGCGGCCCGGCTCCCATGAATTGGTTCTGGTGCTCTCCGTTTATCCCACGGGCGACTGCGGTAAAGAGCTGGGGCACACCGAAGCCTATGTGGCCGACTCCCCGACGAGAGAAATCCGACAACATTGGGGCGCCAAGCAGCTAGGCGCCAATATGGGCTCACGCCCCCAGTAATGAGAGTATCCGGTAGTCGGTCAATTTAAATTTGATGGCAGTAAGAACGCTTGGCACACATGTTGCTAATTTGCGTCGTTATATTCCGGGC
>JBAUCP010000764.1:0-4206 GCA_049677625.1 Occallatibacter sp.
GGGATGAGTTCCTGCTGGCTCTGCTCCTCGGCCACCTTCTCGAACTCCGAGGCGCGGATGGGGCCGCCGCTGTACTGGCTGAGCGCTCCCTTGAGGATGTCGAGAAAGACCTTGTCGCCCACCATGCCGCGCAGCATGTGGAAGATCATGGCGCCTTTTTCGAGGGTCATGGACTGGAACTGCGGCGAGAACGGGCTCAGCCGCGCCGCGCTGGTGAGCGGGATGGTGTCATAAGCCAGCGCGCCGGCGGAGACGTCTTCGAGCGCCGCGTTCAGAGCGCTCCGGCCGCTGTCGTCCTCCACGTACATCAGCTCGCCGTAGCGCGACATGCCGTTGGTGAGCCATGCGTCGTCCAGGGTGCGCGGGCTCACTTCGCATCCCCACCACTGGTGGGCGATGGTGTTGGCGAGGAGGCGGACGCTGGATTTGTCGCCCACGCGTGAACCCATGATGGCGGCCATCTCCGGCGCCCAGACGGCGGGCAGGGTGTCGTCAGGGATTTCGATGACGTTGAGCCGCTCGGATTCGAGCTGGCCAAAGCTGTCGGTGAAAAAGTCGTACTCTTTGGTGGCGGTTTGGGCAAGCTGGTTGGCCGACGCCTGATGGCTGACGCTGAGGTAGACCTTCACATTGCCGGCGCCCACTGAGACTGGGCCGACGTAGCGGCCGGCGATCACGGTTCCGGGGAAGCCGGGCTTCTTCCAGTTGAAGTCGTACTCGTCGCCGGGCTTGCCGCTGGCCAGGGTGACCGGATGCGAGGGTCCGGTGCTGCCGCTTGAGAAGACCCGCATGCCCTGGGGGACACGGATATGCATCTCGGCGGTGAAGCGGTCAGTCAGGTAGCCGGTGGAGGGAAACCAGCGGGCGGGGTAGAGCAGGTAGCTGATGGGCTCCTGGATGGCGGCCAGCTTGAGGCCCTCGATGGGGCCGTCTTCATCGCCGGTGATGACGCCGTCGTAAACGAAGGTCCAGCGGACGGTCTGACCTTCAGCGAAGGGCGTGGACGGAGTAACGCGGATGGAGCCGTCGGCGGTGCGCTCGCCGTCGAGCAGTTTGCCGGACTCGTCGGTGATTTTGCCGATCCTGAGCGCTGGGTGAAAGCCGAAGGTGACCACGCCGAGATTGGGTGGCGCGGTAAAGCTGACCACGGCGGTGGCTGCGAGGTGGTGCGTGGCGGGGTCGAGCTCGGCGCTAATCACGTAGCCGGTGATGTTGAGGGCCGGGCGCTCGCGCTGCGCGGAAAGATGGGTCGCGGCCAGAATGAGGGCAAGCAGGCCAAAAAGGGCAAAGTGGAGGCACGATCCGATCCGATTTCCGGTCCGATTTCCGATCTGGGGCTGCGGCCAGTTCTTCCGTCTACGCATAGCAGTCATCATCGCATTCCCGCCGCCGGCGAGTTGTCTCAGGATTGTATCGCCCCGGCACGTTCCAGTTCTTCCATTGTTACAGCGGCAACCCGCTCGATTGCGCCCGGATGGCCTGTTTTGTCCGCCTCGGGGCGCCTGCCTAATGCGTCACGAATTGATCTGAGCCCCTCCATCATGGACTGGCGAGGGGCCCCGTCGGGTAGCAGGGGCACAAGATGTTGGACGATATTTGCCGCGGTGAAGTCATGCTGAATAAGCTCGGGGACCACGCGGCGGCCGGCGATGAGGTTGGCCATGGCTACGTGGGGCACCTTGACCACGCGTTTGGCAATGGCGTAAGTGGCCGGCGAAACCCGGTAGACGACCACGAAGGGATTGCCGATCAAGGCTGCCTCCACGGTGGCCGTGCCGCTGGCGACTACGGAGGCGCGAGCATGGAGGAGCGCTGCTTGGGCGTCGTCAACGAGGTGGACCGATAGGCCGGTTCGATGCTCGGCGGCGAGGCGGGAGACATGGGCACGCTGTGCGGCGTTGAGTGTAGGCGCCAGCGGGATGACGAACTCAAAGCTGGATGCGGGGCTGGCCTCAGCCAGCTGGCGGGCTGCGGTGAGCATCTCCGGCAGGTGGTCGGCGATCTCCCGTGGGCGGCTGCCGGGGAGCAGGGCAATCCAGGTCCGGCTGGGATCGAGGCCGTTTTCCGCGGCGAACTGCTCGCGGGAGACGGCGGGCAATGGCAGATCGGCCAGCGGATGGCCGACGAACTCGGCGTTCACGCCGCGCTCGCGGTAGAACGGCTCCTCGAAGGGGAAGATGACCAGCATGCGGCGGACGTATTGCTGGACGAGCTTGATGCGGTGCTTCTTCCAGGCCCACAACTGCGGGCTGACAAAGAAGATCACCGGGACGCCGGGACGGTGGAACTCTTTGGCGAGGCGGAAGTGGATCTCGGGAAAGTCGATGAGGATGGCTGCGTCTGGCCGGCGCGTGCGGATGGCGCGCTTGAGCTTGCGGAACTCGCCGTAGATGCGGGGGAGATGGCGCACGACCTCCGTGAGGCCCATCACGGCCATGTCTTCCGCGCGGACGATGCGCTCGAGGCCGGCGGCAGCCATGCGCTCGCCGCCCATGCCGAAGAAGTCCGCGTCGAGGCCGCGGGCGGCGAGCTGGCTGCGCAGCGCAGTGACCAGCAGCGCGCCGGAGTGCTCGCCGCTGGCTTCGCCGGCCGAGATGAAGAGGGTGGGGGGCATTTGCGATGGAGGTTCTGCGCTGCCTACGATCATAACGGCTCGATCGATCGGCACGGGGCTCACATTGCTGCCGCAGATGTTGAATGCGGCGCAAAGGCGATAAGCAGGCCGGTCTTTTTGATAGCGGATTATGCTATCATTATTTGGAGCAGAGGGCGAAACGGCTATTGCCGATGAACAAAAAACAGCAAGCCACGCTGAACGATATTTTTTCGCGCCCGACGAAAGCGAACATTCGCTGGTCTGCGGTCGAATCGCTGATTCGAGCTTTGGGAGGTACGGTGAGCGAACGTGAGGGGAGCTGGGTAGCTGCGCAGCTCAACGGGGTGACCGCCGTCTTTCACCGCCCGCACCCGCGGCCTGAAACGAAAAAAGGAGCGGTCGATGCGGTGCGCCAATTCCTGACCAATGCGGGGGTGAAGCCATGATGGAATACAAGGGATATACAGCAGGCCCGATCGACTTCGATCCGGAAGACAATACCTTCTCCGGAACCGTCGCCGGCCTCAAGGACGTAATTCACTTCGAGGGAACAACGGCTAAAGAGTTGGCTCGGGCCTTTCGTGAGAGCATCGACAGCTATCTGGAGCTGTGCGCCGAAACGGGCCAGAAGCCCGACCGCCCGTTCAATGGCAAGATATTGGTGCGCACTGAGCCGGAACTGCACCGCAAGGCAGCTTTGCGCGCGGCCGTCGAGGGCGTGAGCCTGAGCCGTTGGATTTCACGGCAGATTGAGAGCGCGCCGTAGGCGGGGATGGTTTGTTGCTTTCCCACTTCTCAGAATCGAGAAGTGGGGCCCCTGCAACCATCATAGCGGGTGTGGGACCAAGAATCCGATGGGGTGAATCTCTGCCCGGAGTGACCTGAAACACAGAATATTGATTCGACAATTTGTATCGTGTAGCGTTACACTACTCGCGTGATCAAGAGCTTCCGTCATTCCGGCGTCGAGAGGTTCTTTCTCACCGGCAGCAAGGCGGGAATTCAGCCGAGCCACGCGAACAAGCTCAATCTTCAACTCACCGTGCTCAACCGTGCGAGAAAGCCGGAAGATATGGCGATGCCGGGCTGGAATCTGCATCTGTTGTCGGGGGACCTCAAAGGGCATTGGTCAGTGAAGGTGAACGTCAATTGGAGACTCACGTTTCGTTTCGATGGTGAGGACGTAATCCTGGTGGATTATCAGGACTACCACTAGAGGGAGTTGCGAAGATGGCACAAATGTACAATCCGGCGCATCCGGGGCGCGTGCTGCGGGAGTGGCTGGGCAAGATGCAGGTCTCAGACGCCGCGGATCGGCTGCGCGTTTCGCGCGTTACGCTCTCCCGCATCCTGAACGGGAAGGCAGGAATCTCAGCCGATATGTCGCTGCGCCTTGCCGATGCGCTGGGAACCAGCCCGACCCTGTGGATCGATCTGCAGACGCAATACGACCTGTGGCGTGCGAGCCGCAAGCGCCGGCCGAAGATCGAGTTGTTCAGGCGCGTTGCGTAGAATGGAGCGGTTGATGCGCGCGGCCGTCGAGGGCGTGAGCCGTTGGATTTCACGACAGATTGAGAGCGCGCCGTAGGCGGGGATGGTTTGTTGCTTTC
>JBAUCP010000765.1:0-2655 GCA_049677625.1 Occallatibacter sp.
GAGCAGGGTGGTGCTGTCGGTTACCGACGCCAGTACGTCCTGACCGGGAAATCCCTTGAGCGCCGAAACCTGTTTGCCCAAACCCCCAATCGACTCGCCATGCCAGTTGAGCGAGTGCGTCTTGCAGGTTCCCGCCGGAATAGTCAGCGCCACATTGTGGGTTTGCGCGTAGTTGATGGCCGCCTGCAGCGCGTTCGTGTCGTCGGTTACGCCGTCGCACACCGCGCCAAACTCTTTCACGCTGCGCTCAGTCGGTTGCGCGCCGCTTGACCGCCAGTCCTTCACAAACACGCCATTCGCATTGGTAAACGTGTCCGTGCCCGCATACGTGGGCGGAATCTGCATCGCGCCGGTCGTCCCCGCCGCGTTCATTGCCTGCTGCAGCGTGGTCTGCGTGGTGCCAGCCGCCGGCGACTCAACGCCGTTCACATCCGGCGTTATCAGCGCGCCGGTCATGCTGCCGCCGGCCAGGGGCACCGCTTCGTTGGTCACGCTTTCATCCACATAGTGCTTGTCCGCGGCCTGCAATGGCTGGGTCGGATCTCCGCTCAGGTAGAGCGGCCCGGTCAGCGTCCCGCCCGATCCGGTGAGCTCGCTGCCGGCCAGCTCTGCAATCGCCTCGTCCACATACGCCTTGCTTACCGTCTGCACGGCCTGCGCCGCCGGCATCACCTGCGCCTGCACCTGCGCCAGGGTCGCGCTTGCCGCCGCCGGAACCACCCAGTACTGCGTGTTCACCGAGCCGTCGCTCATGTAGTAGACGGCGGTGTAGTACTGCCCTGCCGGCGTCGCTCCCTGGTTCGGCGCCAGGTTCACGCTCACAAATCCGTCTGTCGGGATGGTCACCGTCGTCGAGTCTGCGGTTACCAGTTGCCCCGCCGCGGTGGTAAAGCCAGGCCAGCTCAACACCAGCGTCCCCGCCCCCGGCTGTCCATTCGCCAGATACACCGTTCCCGTCACCGTGGTCGTGGTGGGAGCCTGCGCCAGCGCTGCTGCCGCAACCAGGCAAAAGAACGCCACTCGCGTTGCGCGCAGCCACTCGCCCAACCACTTGCCCAACCACCTGTTGATCGTGAGCTTCATCGGTTTCTCTTCTTTCGTCGCTGGAAACGCGAGGGCCGCGGCCTCTCATCCCCGCCGCTTGCGCAGGGACAAGAAACCGCGGCCCGTCTTCCGCCCGCATTTCCTGCCTGGATTGTTTTTTTGTCGAATCGTGCGGCGCTACTGCTTCACGCCGCCGGCTCGCTTTTGCTTTCGTCTTTCTGCGCGTCCTCGGGCGGTTCCTCCCACTCGGCCTCTTCCGCCAGCATCTGCGCGGGCGTCTTTTCGCCCGGCTTCATCGAGGCGCCTTTCAGCGTCTTCTCTTTCGCAAGCAACATCAGTTGCTTGATGGAGGGACCGTCACCGTTTTTCGCTTTTTCCACTAACGCATTCACGATCGTTCGACCGTTCCTGCCCAGCGCTTTTTCCGCCAGGTCGCGCAACCGTTCAACGCTATCGCCGATCTCCAGCGTTTCCCCGTCCGCCTCGTCTGTTGCGTCCAACTCCTCTTGCTCTTTGTCTGGATCCTGTTCTTTTTTCCCCATTTCTCTGCCATTCCCGGCCATCCAGCCGCAGCCGCCTGCAAGCCGCAGAAGACCGGCCGTGTGCGCCGCTTCGGAACGCATCGTTGGAATTGCACTGGATTCCTTGAAAAATCCGGCTCTACTGCTCTCTGCGCTCGCCTGTTCCGCGGCAGATGGCCTGAAGAAGATAAGGAAAGCTACACAGCGGTTCCACAATCACGGCGCCCGGAAACTATTGCTGCAAGGGCATACGAATTGTGGAACCGCGCGTGGGCTTTCCGCCATGCCTGAGCTTCATTTCGACGTGAATGTCACTAGCTTACCCAAACAGGAGGGAATTGACTGCAACCCGTGCGGTTGGCTTTACTGATCTAGTTTTCAACTATTTAAGCGTGGACGGGCATCGCCATTTCTTTGACAGCGGCTCACTTGAGCGCGAGTGCGGGGCCGGCCGTCAGCTCATCCGGCGCAAATTCTCCGGCCACCAGGCGCGGCCATGCAGCCGCCGCAATCATCGCCGCATTGTCGGTGGAGAGCGCGAGCGCCGGGTACGCAATGTAAAGCCCGCGCCGCTTGGCCTCGTCGCTAAATCGCGCGCGCAGCTCGCGGTTTGCCGCCACTCCTCCGGTCACCAGGATGCGCGCTGCGCCCAGCGCCTCCGCTGCGGCAAAGGTCTTCTTCATCAGGTCGCCGACCACTGCATGCTGAAAGCTTGCAATCAGGTTGAGCGTCGCCTGCGGACACAACGCGAGCGCTTCTTCCTTGGTCTGCGGCGGCCTCACCGTTGTTCCGCTATCATTTTGCGAGAAAAGCCGCGCCGCGCGAACCTCTGCCTCGACCCGCAGCCCGTGCAGTTCCGCGTAGCGCAGCACAGCGGTTTTGATGCCGGAAAAGGAGAACAGAAATCGCGGATCGAGCTGCGCAATCGGAGCGGATTTGGCCGCCTTGGTCCGCGGCGCCTCGCCTGCCAGATGCGCCTTGGTCTTCACCTGGGCAAACGAGAACGGCACCGCCAGCGGATCGCCAAAGCGGGCCAGCGCATCGATCCACGGCCCTCCCGGATAGCCAAGCCCCAGCAGCTTGGCAACCT
>JBAUCP010000766.1:0-10618 GCA_049677625.1 Occallatibacter sp.
AAGTACATAGGCTTCCATGTGGGCGGCTTCCTTCAAGTCGCTGTATCCGAAGCGCCCCCTGAAGACTCTCCAACTGCGCTCGATTGCGTGGCGGGCGCTCCAGATACAGCACTAAGACAACTCGGAAACTGCACAACGAAGCGGTTGGCGAGGCAACGGATGGGCTATCGTTTGACCGCACCCGGCCAGCGCTTGATCTCCATGAAGTCGAGGCAACAGGCGAGGACGACCGGGCCGGCGAGCGCGACCATCTGCCACAGGGTGAGCAACTGCGGATTGCGCAGGCATGCGGCCAGCGCCGAGGCGGCCAGCACGGCGTTGATGATGAGCCAGACGCAGGCGGTGCGGCGATGCCAGAAGGCCAGGGCGCAGGCGGGCAGGACGGTGAAGGCGTTGAAGATCATCGCGGCCAGAACAAAGTGCGGTCCAGTCCAGTTCAGGATCACGAAGACGATGGTGATCGGCGGCATGGTTCCCCAAAGCAATCCGAGGGTGAGAAGGACCCGGAGCCAGTACTGACGGAGCCGGAATTTTTCGTCTATCTGCATTTCGTTTGTCATTGGGTTGAAAAAGTGTCCCTCGGGGGCTGAAGCCCACGCTCGTTTTGCTCCGCTATTCGGCACGGCTGAAGCCATGCCCTGTTACAAGGCCTGCTTATCCCCGCTTCACCAATCATTTCTTCTTGCCATCGGCTGAAACGTATAGAGCGCCCGTATAGATTCTACGGAAAGAGTTCGGCGTCGCGCAGGAGCGAGCCGGCGCGGTCCTTGGCGGAGACGATCGCGTCTTCGGCGTTTATCGGCCACGGAATGGCCAGATCGGGATCGTTCCAGGCGATGGTCCGCTCGCCCACAGCGGAGTAGTAGTCGGTTACCTTGTAGGCGAAGCCGGCGGTTTCACTCAGCACGAGAAACGCGTGGCCGAAGCCCTGGGGAATCCAGAGCATTTTCCCGCTGCCGCCGCTCAGCTCCACGGCAAAATGACGGCCGAAAGAGGGCGAGCTTTTGCGCAGGTCAACTGCCACATCGAACACGGTTCCGTAGGAGACCGAGACGAGCTTTCCCTGCGGCTGGATGGTCTGATAGTGAATGCCGCGCAGCACGTTGCGGCGCGAGTCTGAGAAGTTGTCCTGCGCCCAGTTGGCGGGCAGGCCGGCTTCAACCATGCGGCGCAGGTTGAAGCTCTCGAAGAACGAGCCGCGGTCGTCTTTGTAGACCGCCGCGGTGATGAGCAGCACTCCGGGGAGCGAGGTCTCCTCTACATTCATGGCTCGGCCCTGTGAGCGGCGAAGTAAGGCTCGCGCAAAAGCGCCAGCAGGTACTGGCCGTATCCGCTCTTGGCGATGGGCTGAGCCAGAGCCTGCAACTGCTCCGCGGTGATGAATCTCTGGCGATAGGCGATCTCTTCGGGGCAGGCGATGTTGAGGCCCTGGCGGCGCTCGATGGTGTGGACGAAGAGCGCAGCCTCGAGCAGCGATTCGTGGGTGCCGGTGTCGAGCCAGGCCATGCCGCGGCTCATGATCTCGACGTCGAGCTTGCCGGCTTCAAGGTAGCGGCGGTTGAGGTCGGTGATTTCGAGCTCTCCGCGCGGGGAAGGCTTGAGCGAGGCTGCGATCGAGACCACGTCGCTGTCATAAAAATAGAGGCCGGTGACTGCATAGCGCGACTTGGGCGCCTGCGGCTTTTCTTCGAGACTCACGGCGCGGCCCTGCGCGTCGAACTCGACCACGCCGTAGCGCTCGGGGTCTTCGACCGGATAGGCAAATACCGTGGCTCCGGTCTTGAGCTTCGCCGCCGACTGCAACTGCTGCGAGAAGCCCTGGCCGTAAAAGATGTTGTCGCCGAGGATGAGCGCGCTTGGGTCGCCTGCGATAAAGTCGCGCCCGATGAGGAACGCCTGCGCCAGTCCGTCCGGGCTGGGCTGCACTGCGTAGCTGATCTCAATGCCCCAGCGGCGGCCGTCGCCGAGCAGATCGGCGAAGCGGCTGGTGTCCTGCGGCGTGGAGATGATGAGGATTTCGCGCAGTCCGGCCAGCATGAGCGTGCTGAGCGGGTAGTAGATCATGGGCTTGTTGTAGACCGGCAGAAGCTGCTTGGACACAACATGGGTGACCGGATAGAGCCGGGTTCCCGAACCGCCGGCGAGAATGATGCCCTTCATAGTGAGAACCTCATATTTCTTGCCTCGATTATCGGCTTCTTCATTCGGCCTCACTATTTGCCTGATTTGTGCTTTGGACATGAAGGTTTGTGCTTTCCCACCTTAGCCGATGCGCAAAGAACGCGCATCGCCGAAGGTGGGGCACCCACTTTCCGTACAACCCGACGCACCCCTTACCGTTCCAGCCGCTCGGCGTAGTTCTGCGCAATCCAGTCACGATAGCTGCCGGTGCGGACGCTGTCTACCCAGCCGCTGTGTTCCAGGTACCACTGGACGGTTTTGCGCAGTCCTCCCTCGAACCCCTGCGACGGCTTCCAGCCGAGCTCACGCGTAATCTTCGAGGCATCGATGGCGTAGCGGCGGTCGTGGCCGGGACGGTCTTCCACGTAGCGGATCAGGCTGGTGCGCGGCTGAGCGCCGGGCTGGGGGCGCATCTCGTCCACCAGGTTGCAGATGGCCGTGACTACATCGATATTCGCTCGCTCGCTGTTGCCGCCGATGTTGTAGGTCTCGCCCGGCCGGCCGCGTTCGAGCACGGTGCGGATGGCGGCGCAGTGGTCTTCCACGAAGAGCCAGTCGCGCACGTTTTTGCCGTCGCCGTAGACGGGCAGCGGCTTGCCGTCGAGGGCGTTCAGGATCACCAGCGGGATCAGCTTCTCAGGAAACTGAAATGGGCCGTAGTTGTTGGAGCAGTTGGTGGTGACGACGGGCAGGCCGAAGGTGTGGAAGTAGGCCCTGGCCAGATGATCGGAGCCGGCCTTCGAGTCAGCATACGGGCTGTTGGGCGCGTAGGCCGTGGTCTCGCTGAAGGCCGGATCGTCGGGGCCGAGCGTCCCGTAGACCTCATCGGTGGAGACGTGCAGAAAGCGGAAGGCGGCGCGGTCGGCTTCATTCAGCTCAGTCCAGTAAGCCCGCGACTGCTCCAACAGGGTGAAGGTGCCATTCACATTGGTGCGGATGAAGGCTTCCGGCGAGGCTATGGAGCGGTCCACGTGGCTTTCGGCGGCAAAATGGACGATGGTTCGCGGCTGCTCTCTTTTGAGCAGGCTGGCGACCAGCTCCGCATCGCAGATGTCGCCATGCGCAAAGACGTAGCGCGGGTCGGCGGCGAGCGAGGCCAGATTTGCCGGATTGCCTGCGTAGGTAAGCCGGTCGAGATTGACGACGGGGTTGACGACGGACGAGCCGGAGCCGCCCATCCATCCCAAAATGAAATTGGAGCCGATGAAGCCCGCTCCGCCGGTGACCAGGATCGTGTCTTTCATGCAGGCGCCCTCTCAAATCCTATATGGTACAAAACGCCGCGATTAGCGAAATCCCACGGCCGGTGTACATTCCCCGTCTGGGCGCGCTCAGCGATCGCGGCGGCTCGCGGGGCGAAGGAACTTCAGCGGTTTGGACAATTTTTCGTTATATTAGTAGTGAAGTCCCGGATTGCGGCCGGACTGTTCAAACACAGTTCTTGAATCAAGCCAGGGCGATTTCGAAGGACTGAGATCGCAGACTGTTTGTGTCTCTCCGACGCACACGGGTAAACCGCACCACAACGTTCACTACGGAAAAGGCTGCCATGGAATCAACGAATAATCGCCTCCGCGCACCCCAACCGCAAGGGCTCTATCATCCGCAGAATGAACACGATGCCTGCGGCATGGGACTGGTCGCGAACATCCGCGGCGAAAAGAGCCACGAGATCATCCGCAAGGGCCTGGAGGTGCTCATCAACCTCACCCATCGCGGCGCAGCGGGTTGCGATCCGGAGACCGGGGACGGCGCCGGCATCCTTATTCAGATTCCCCATGCCTTTTTTGTGCGCGAGGGCGCCGAGCTGGGCTGGAAGCTGCCCGAGGCTGGGGCCTACGGCGTGGCCATGTGCTTTCTTCCCGTGGAAAAACTGAACCGCCTGCAGTGCGAGGGCGTCTTTGAGCGCATTGCCAAGGAAGAGGGACTGACCATCCTGGGCTGGCGCGACACGCCGGTGAACGGCGACGCCATCGGCCGCGAGGCGCGCGCATCGCAGCCTTATATCGAACAGCTTTTTGTCGGCCGTCCCCATGGAATGGACGAGGACACCTTCGAGCGGCTGCTTTACCGCATCCGCCGGCGCACGGAAAACGAGATTGCCTCCTCCGACATCGAGGAAAAGGAGACGTTTTACGTTCCCTCGTTCTCCTGCCGCACCATCATCTACAAGGGGCTGATGCTGGCGCCGCAGATTGAAAAATTTTATTTCGAGCTGGCCAATCCGCTGGTCACCAGCGCGCTCGCGCTGATTCACCAGCGCTTCTCTACCAACACCTTCCCCAGCTGGAAGCTGGCCCACCCCTACCGCTATGTGGCGCACAACGGCGAGATCAACACCATCCGCGGCAACATCAGTTGGATGAACGCGCGCCAGTCGGTGTTTGAGAGCCCGCGCTTCGCCGACAAGATCGACGACCTGTTCCCGGTGGTCATGCCCGGCGGCAGCGACTCTGCCTCGCTGGATAACGCGGTCGAGTTCCTCTACCAGTCGGGCCGTTCCCTGCCCCACGTGATGGCCATGCTCATCCCCGAGGCGTGGGCGGGCAATCCCGACATGGACGAGGACAAGCGCGCGTTTTACGAGTATCACGCTTCGCTGATGGAGCCGTGGGACGGCCCCGCGGCCATCGCGTTTACCGACGGCAAGGTGATCGGCGCAACGCTCGACCGCAACGGATTGCGGCCGGGGCGTTACATCGTGACCAAGGACGATCTGGTGGTGCTGGCCTCAGAGGCCGGCGTGATCGAGGTTCCGGCCGAGGATGTGCGCAAGAAGGGGCGCTTGCAGCCGGGCCGCATGTTCCTGGTGGACACCGTGCAGCAGTGCCTGGTGGCCGATGGCGACATCAAGAAGGCGCTCGCCGGCCGGCAACCCTACGCCGAGTGGCTGAAGGAGCAGCAGGTAACGCTGGACAAGCTGCCCGAGCCCAAGCGGCTCATCGCGCCCAACCACGAGACGCTTCTGCGCCGGCAGCGCGCCTGCGGCTACAGCGAGGAGGACCTGCGCATCCTGCTGGGGCCCATGGCGGCCAAGGGCGAGGAGCCGGTGGGGTCGATGGGAACCGACGTTCCGCTGGCCTGCCTCTCTGACCGTCCGCAATCGCTGTTCAACTACTTCAAGCAGCTCTTTGCGCAGGTTACAAATCCGCCCATCGATCCCATCCGCGAAGAGCTAGTGATGTCGCTCATCAGCTATATCGGCAAGGAGCGGAACATTCTGGATGAGACGCCGGAGAATTGTCACACGCTCAAGCTGCCGCACGCGATTCTGACCAATCGCGATCTGGAAAAGCTGCGCCGTGTGTCCTCTGGTGATCTGCTGGCCATCACGTTGCCGGCGCTGTTCCGCGCCGCGGACGGCGAGGCCGGCCTGAGGCATTCGCTCGACGACCTGAGCAACCGCGCCGCTTACGCGGTGAACAATGGGTACACGCTTCTCATCCTGCAGGACCGCGGCGTAGACGCGACCTATGCGCCGATTCCGAGCCTGCTGGCGATGGCCGCGGTGCACAACCGCCTGGTGCGCGACAAGACCCGCACCCAGGTTGCGATCATCATCGAGAGCGGCGAGCCGCGCGAGGTGATGCATTTCGCTCTGCTGATCGGCTACGGCGCAAGCGCAATCAATCCGTATCTGGCTATCGAGACCATCCACGACCTGAAGCGGCGCGGCCTGCTGCCTGAAGATGTTTCGGCCGAGTACGCGGAGAAGAACTACATCAAGGCCATCAACAAGGCGCTGCTCAAGACCATCTCGAAGATGGGCATCAGCACGCTGCAGAGCTATCGCGGCGCGCAGGTCTTCGAGGCCGTGGGGCTGAACAAATCCCTGGTCGATGCGTACTTCCCCGGCACGGCGTCGCGGGTGGAGGGCGTGGGGCTTGACGTGCTGGCCAAAGAGGCGCAGATGAAGCACACCTTCGCCTTCCAGCCGCTCACCGATTCCGAGACCGATCTGGTTGTCGGCGGCCAGTACCAGTACCGCGAGGACGGCGAGTTCCACCTGCTCAATCCGCAGACCATAAGCAAGGTGCAGCATGCTGTCCGCGTGAACAGCGCGACTACCTTCCAGGAATACACCGACCTCATCGACGACCAGAACCGCAACATGTCCACGCTGCGCGGACTGCTGCAACTGAATTACGCCGACGAGCCGATTCCGATCGAAGAGGTCGAAGCAGCCAAGGAGATCGTGAAGCGATTCACGACCGGCGCCATGAGCTTCGGCTCCATCAGCAAAGAAGCGCACGAAACCCTGGCCATCGCCATGAACCGCCTGGGCGGAATGTCCAACACCGGCGAGGGCGGCGAAGACGAAGAGCGCTACAAGCGCGACGCCAACGGCGATCTGCGCCGCAGCGCCGTCAAGCAGGTAGCCAGCGCACGGTTCGGCGTGACGACCAACTATCTGGTCAACGCCGACGAGCTGCAAATCAAGATGGCGCAGGGCGCGAAGCCCGGCGAGGGCGGCCAGTTGCCCGGCCACAAGGTGGATGAATTCATCGCCAAGATCCGCCACTCGATCCCCGGCGTGGGACTGATCTCGCCTCCGCCGCATCACGACATCTACTCCATCGAAGATCTCGCGCAGCTTATCTACGACCTGAAGAACGTGAATCCGCAGGCGCGCATCGCCGTGAAGCTGGTCTCTGAAGCCGGCGTAGGCACGGTCGCCGCAGGCGTGTCGAAGGCGCACGCGGACGTGGTTCTGATCTCCGGCGACACCGGCGGCACCGGCGCGTCTCCGCTCAGCTCCATCAAGCACGCGGGCCTGCCCTGGGAACTTGGCCTTGCCGAGACGCAGCAGGTGCTGGTGCTCAACGATCTGCGCGGCCGCATCCGCGTGCAGACGGACGGCAAGCTCCAGACCGGCCGCGACGTGGTGATCGCAGCCCTGCTCGGCGCCGAAGAGTTCGGCTTTGCTACGATGCCGCTGATCGCGATGGGCTGCATCATGCTGCGCAAGTGTCATCTCAACACCTGCTCGGTGGGCATCGCCACGCAGGACCCGGTGCTGCGCGAGCGCTTCACGGGCACGCCCGAGCACGTGATCAACTTCTTCTTCTTCATCGCGGAGCAGATGCGCCAGCACATGGCGAAACTTGGCTTCCGCACCGTGGACGAAATGGTGGGCCGCGTGGACAAGATCGACGCATGCATCGCCGATGCGCACTGGAAGGCCAAGGGCATCGATCTTTCGTCGATTCTCTACTCGCCGGAGCTGCCCTCGCGCGTGTCGCGCCGCCGTACGCAGGGGCAGGATCACGGACTCGCCCAGGCGCTCGATCACGCGCTCATCGCCAAGGCCGCGCCGGCGCTGGAATCGCAGACGCCGGTCAAGGCCAGCTTCTCCATCCGCAACGTGCATCGCACCGTGGGCGCGATGCTGGGCGGCCAGATCGCCCGCCGTTACGGGTCCGCCGGCCTGCCGGATGGCACCATCCACTATCGCTTCCAGGGCTCGGCCGGCCAGAGCTTCGGCGCATTCGTTCCCAACGGCGTCACCCTCGAACTCGAAGGCGACTCGAACGACTATCTGGGCAAAGGCCTCTCGGGCGGCCGCATCATCGCCTACCCGCCCAAGACTTCGAGCTTCCTGCCCGAGGAGAGCATCCTGGTGGGCAACGTGGTGCTTTACGGCGCTACCAGCGGCGAGGTGTTTCTCAACGGCATCGCCGGCGAGCGCTTCGCGGTGCGCAACTCCGGCGCAACGGCTGTGGTGGAGGGCGTGGGCGATCACGGCTGCGAGTACATGACCAACGGCATGGTTGTCGTTCTCGGTTCCACCGGACGCAACTTCGCCGCCGGCATGAGCGGCGGCATCGCCTATGTCTACGACGATCAGGGCGACTTCACCACGCGGCGCTGTAACCGGGCCAGCGTGGACCTGGAGCCGCTGGCCGATGCCGCCGACGTGGATCGCGTGCGCGGCCTCCTCGAGCGCCATCGCGACCTGACCGGCAGCCCGCGCGCGGCCTGGGTGCTGGAACACTGGACCACTGCGCAGCCCAAATTCATCAAGGTTTTCCCGCACGAATACAAGCGCGTTCTCGGCGTGGCCCGGGTTCAGGAAGCTTATGTTTCCCCTACAATTTCGTCGCCTCTGGTGACGGCAGCAACATCGGCAGAGGTGCAGCATGGGTAAGGACACAGGATTTCTGGAGATTCAGCGCGAACAGCCCACCCGCCGCAAGGCCCACGAGCGCGTCAACGACTGGTTCGAAATCTACGAGCCGTTCCCTGAAGAGAAGCAGCGCGAGCAGGGCGCACGCTGCATGGACTGCGGCGTCCCCTTCTGCCACACCGGCTGCCCGGTGAACAATCTGATCCCCGACTGGAACGACCTGGTCTACCAGAACCGGTTGGAAGCCGCCATTCGCCGTCTGCACTCAACCAACAACTTCCCTGAGTTCACCGGCCGCATCTGCCCGGCTCCGTGCGAAGCCTCCTGCGTGTTGGGCATCAACCAGCCGCCGGTCTCGATCAAGCTCATCGAGCGCTCCATCGTGGAGCGCGCGTGGGAGGAAGGCTTGATTCATCCTGAGCCGCCTGAGCAGGGTACGGGCAAGCTGGTAGCGGTGGTGGGCAGCGGACCTGCCGGCCTGGCCGCCGCGCAGCAACTGCGCCGTGCGGGCCACTCGGTGACCGTTTACGAAAAGAATGACCGCATCGGCGGTCTGTTGCGCTACGGCATTCCCAACTTCAAGCTGGAAAAGCATATCGTCGACCGCCGCATCGAGCAGATGCGCGCAGAGGGCGTGATCTTTGAGACCAACGCGCACATCGGCGTCAATGTATCAGTGGACTCGCTGCGCGAGGAGTACGACGCAATCCTGCTCTGCGGGGGCGCCGAGCATCCGCGCGATCTGAAGATTCCCGGCCGCGAGCTCAAGGGCATTCACTACGCGATGGAGTTTCTGCCCCAGCAGAACCGGCGCTGCGAGGGCGATGCGGATGAAAAGTTCCTGTCCGACCCGTCGCTGGCGATTCTTGCCACCGGCAAGCGTGTGGTGATCATTGGCGGCGGCGACACCGGCGCCGACTGCCTGGGCACGACGCACCGGCAGCATCCCATCAGCGTTCACCAGTTCGAAATCATGCCGCAGCCGCCCGCGGAGCGCTCGCCTTCTACACCGTGGCCGCTGTGGCCGCTGCAACTGCGCACCGAGGGCGCCCATGAAGAGGGCGGCGTCAGGGACTGGAGCATCAACAGCATCAAGTTCACCGGCGACGAGCACGGCAACGTGAAGCAGCTTCACGCGCTACGCGTGGGCCCGCCGCCCAAGTTCGAGCCGATCGCCGGCTCCGAGTTCACGATGGATGTGGATCTCGTCCTGCTCGCCATGGGCTTCCTCGGCCCGGTTCGCAACGGCATGCTTGAGCAGCTTGGAGTCGAACTGGACAACCGCGGCAACGTGGCTACCAAGAACTACGCGACCTCAGTGGATGGCGTCTTCGCGGCCGGCGACATGCGGCGCGGGCAGTCGCTGGTGGTGTGGGCCATTGCGGAAGGACGCAAGGCCGCGGCGGCTGTGGATGCTTACCTGGCCGCCAACAAGGAAAACGCGCGGGCGCTGCACTCGACTGCGGCGATGTAAACAACTGACTTGGCGATTCGGTTGAAGATTGTGGCGAAGCTCTCCATGCGGGAGCTTCGCTCATTGTTTTATGCCGATTCAGTGCTCATGCGATATTCCAATCAATTGTTGTTTCGAACTCTGTGTTTGCGCAGTGCTCGGCAAAACTTATCGTGTTTGCGATTTTTCGTTTCACACCTTCCGATGCACCGTCTTCCTCAGTCGGTATGTTTGCCTTCCATATTCCGGCGAATCCTGGTATCAATCCCGTAATCCAATTAAGGGCAATCTGCGGCTCGGAGATCGTTTCGCAGCCCGGCTTGAGAGGAATTGGATACTGAACCAAGAAATTTGGGTACTTGGGTTGAAAGTCAGCGCCGTTTAATTGTTTTGCCGCTTTTGCGCCACGCCTTAATGTGGCGATAGCAGATGGGGCTATCATCCCGCCAATCCACTCTTGTTGCTTCTCGCATCCAGAAGCTTCTGCCGTCGGCTTACCCAAACAGGCTGGCCTGCCTCCAATACTTACAATGCATTCACCAAATGAAATCGCGCTACGTAGCCGGATGCCGTAGAGTGAATTCACCCTAATGATCTTGCAGACATATTGAGCAAGCCAGAGAACGGCTTCTGCCTCCGCTATATCGGCATTTATAGCAGCATCTCCATTGGTTTTGAATGCACGGGTAAGCATGGATGTAATTTCCCAATCCGGACGACGCACGAGCAAGATCGTATCTGAAATCACTACCGAGAGAATTCCGGCCGTGCGTCGATATCCCATGCGCTCTAGCTGTTCACCGTCAAACGGAAGCAGACCGGCGAGATATGCCCCACCATCTAGGCCATAAAAGGGC
>JBAUCP010000767.1:0-6285 GCA_049677625.1 Occallatibacter sp.
AGGATGAGGTACCCAGGTCGTTTTCTGATCCCTGATCCCTGACCCCTGTCCCCTGTTTCTCTACCCTTCGGCGCGGACCAGCAGGGTGGTGATGTTGTCGTGGCCGCCGGCTTTGTTGCCTGCGCCCACCAGCCGTTCGCACAGCTTTTCGAGCGGCAGATCGATAGAGAGCAGGGATTCGATGAGCGAATCGGAGAGCTCGCGGGTGAGGCCGTCGGAACAGAGCAGGAAGAGATCGCCGGGGTCGGCTTCGAGCTCGAAGATGTCGGGCGTGACCTGGCTCTGCGTGCCCAGTGCGCGGGTAATCACGTTGCGCAGCGGCGAGCGCTGGGCTTCGGCCTGGGTCATGCGGCCCATGCGCACCTGCTCCTCCACCAGCGAGTGGTCGAGCGTGACCTGCTCAAGCCGCCGGCCGCGCAGGCGGTAACAGCGGCTGTCGCCGATGTTGAAGATCAGCACCCGCCTCTCTTCAGCCACCAGAACCACCATGGTGGTCCCCATGCCGCTGAGCTTTTGGTTGCGCTGCGCGCGGGAGTAGATGGCCTGGTTGGCGGCGCAGATGGCAGACTCCATCTCAGTCCGCGTCGGCCGCGCAGTGGAGCTGCCCGCGGCCAGCCGCATGATCTCATCCACGGCCAGGGAGCTGGCGATCTCTCCCGCGGCGGCGCCGCCCATGCCGTCGCACACCACATACACGCCATGCTCGACGGAAAATCCAAAGGAATCTTCGTTCGATGTGCGCTTGCGGCCGCGATCGCTGACCGCCGCAGCCGTGTAGTGGACCAGTGCCGTGGCCAAGAATTTCTCCCGCTGAAAGATCGACCTGGGACAGTTTACACGGGTTTTGGCTCCGTGCGAACGGATGGCCGACCTTTTACCGCCCGGAAGTTTGGATGCCGGAATCGGGCAGCGGAGGCGGCGCGGGAAGGTCAAAAATCTGGATGGCGCCGGCGTTGACCGCAGCCACGCGGCGGCCGGAGGGTGAGATGGCCACGTTTCCGCCCGCGTCGAGCGGCGGGCTGACCGGCGTTTCCAGAGCCATGTCGCCGGTGGCGGCGTCGTAGACGGTGAGCCATTGGCCTTTGATGTCGTCCGAGTCGAGTGGCGCGTAGGAGTTGACCGGGTGCGCTACGCCGAGGGTCTCGCGTGCGATGCGCAGGCCGCCGGGCGAGACCGTCAACTCAGGCCAGATGGCCACCGCGGGGGTCAGGTCGATCCACAGCTCCCGGCCTTCCGTGGTCATGGCCACCAGCCGGTCGCCGCCATCGGGCGTGCAGGCGGTCACCAGGATCAGTTTTTCGGAGAGGAAGTCGTTGGTCAGGTCGCAGTTCGAGTCCACGCTGCCCAGCGTGGCGCTGCCACCGCGGAAGTAGCTCATGTTGAGCAGCCACTCCCAGCGCTGGCCGCGCAGGTTTTCAAGATAGCCGATGGAGTTGATGGGCAGATGCACGGTGGTGCGGACGCGGCTGATGAGCATGACCTTGCCGGTGTCGCGCCGCAGGATGCGGACCACGGTGTCCGGCGTAGCGCCGGAGTCATCCTCGCTGGTGGCCGGGTCCTGGGTCGCGTCTTGGGCCGCGTCTTGGGTCCCGCCTTGGGTCGCGTCTTGGGTTATCGACGCGGAGGCCGTGGATGGGCTCAGACCGTCGTCCGTTTTGGCGGCCACCGACGGCGGTTCATAGGAGTCGGTGACCATGTACTGCTGCGAAGGGTCGAGTTCGAGCCAGAGCAGCGGACCGGGAAACTGGAGGAACGGCTTGAGGGCGAGGCTGGAGTCGCCCACCAGCAGGTTGTTGCGGTCGCGGAGTAGAAAGCGGCCGTCGTTGAGCATCCACAGGTAGCGCGCTCGGTCGTGCAGCGTCCAGGTGGCTTCGGCCTCGACCGCGCCCGAGGGCAGCGAAAGCACCAGCGCGCGAATCTGGCGTTCGTCTCCATTGACGCCGCCGGTGCCGTCGCGATGCAGCAGACCGGGGAACCGGAAGGTGAACAGCAGTTTGTCCTCACCGATGAAGTCCAGCGAGGCCAGCGCGTTGCGCGAGCCCAGATAGAGCGGTCCGGGCGGGGAAAAGCCCAGCGGATCGATGGGGATAGACAAAGTGGGCGCAACCGTAGGCTGTAGCGGAAAATGATCCGGCAGAAGACGCGGTTTGACCGGATGCGCGTGTGGCGTGCTCTGACTGTCCGCACCCGCCGGCTGCTCCGCCCGCGCGGCTGCCGCAATCGACAGGCACGCGCACACCCACAGGCCCGCCGCTCTTCGCCATTTCACCATCGTTGAGTATTTTCGCCGATGCGGGCGGCTTTTGGCAGCAACGATGCTTTGCCGCCCGTATGCGACAGTAAAAAGAGACATGGCGGAACAGGCGGCACAGGCGCGAGGCGTACGGTTTCTGGGCTACGGAGCCTGCGCTCTGGCCGCAACCCTGTGGGGAACGGGCTTCTATTTCGGCCGGTTGGCGCTGGACGAGATGAGCGTGGAGCACATGGTGCTTTACCGATTTCTGTTCGCCTCGCTGGGCATGCTGCCGGCGGCGCTGGGCAACCGGGCGCGTTTTACGGCGGGCGAAATGCGTATCCTGCTGCTGGCCGCGGCCTTCGGCATTCCCATCCAGTTTCTGCTGCAGTTTCACGGGCTGGCGCTCACCACCGTGAGCCACGCTTCGCTCATGGTGGGCGCCATGCCGGTGCTGCTGGCCGCGGCGGCGGCGCTGTTTGCCGGCGAGCGGCTGGACTGGATGGGCTGGCTGGCGCTGTGCGGGTCCACGGTGGGCGCGGCGCTGGTGGTGCTGGGCGGCAGCCGGGCGACAACCGGAAACGAGACGCCCTCGCTCCAAGGCGATCTGCTGGTGATTTTTTCGCTGGTTACGGCGCTGGCTTGGATTCTGCTGAGCAAGAAGCTGATGCGGACGCACAGTCCGGTGGTGGTTTCGGCTTACACCATCCTTGCGGGAACCGCGATGCTGATGGCTCTGGTGCTGGGGCCGCAGTGGCTCGCGCCGCTCACGCGCCAGCGGGTCGATCCGCTGCCTTTCGCGCACGTGAGCTTGACCGCCTGGGTTGCGCTGGCCATCAGCGGGCTGCTGTGCACGGCTACCACCACCTTTTTGTGGAACTGGGGCATTCATCATGTGCCGGCTTCGCGCGCAGGGGTCTTTTTGAACATCGAGCCGGCGCTGGGCTCGCTGCTGGGCGTGGAACTGCTCGGCGAGCGGCTGGGGCCTTACGCGTGGCTGGGCGGCGCGCTCATTATCTGCGCTGCCGTGGTGCTCACCACGCGCGGACATGAGCCGGAGGTGATTCTCGAATAGCAGCAGCGGATTGCTTTACCATCGGTTGCATGGCTGAGGCCGCAGCTTTGCCGGATACGGGCGCCACAAGCAGACGCAAGAGCCGCGACGTGGCTGAGATCGCCGTGGCCTACGGGCTGATCCTCGCGGTGATCTGGACGCCGCGGCCGTGGCAGCGATTTCTGTGGATCATCGCGGCCGCCTCAGTGGTTGTAATCACCTGCATCTCCTTCGACGGCGTGAAGGCCATGGGCCTGCGTGGGACCAACTTCGTCCGCTCACTGTGGATTGTGGGCGCGGCCTTGCTGCTGGCCGTGGCGGCCGTTGCGGTCGCAGCGCGGCTCGGCACCCTGCGCATGCCGGATGGAGTGCTCGCCTTTATCGCGACTTACTGCGCTTACTCCGTCTGGTCCGGCGTGCAGCAGTATCTGCTGCAGTGCTTTTTCCTGCTGCGTTTCCTGCGCCTGATTCCCAATCCAAAAATGGCCGCCCTGACAGCGGCGGCGCTGTTTGCCACGGCGCATCTGCCCAACCCCATCCTGGTGCCGGTCACATTTCTCTGGGGATTCGCGGCCTGCCTGCTCTTTCTTCGCTATCGCAACCTCTATCCGCTGGCCATTGCGCACGCCATCCTGGGCATTACGATTGCGGTCACCGTTCCGGGGCCGGTGGTCCACAACATGCGCGTGGGGCTCGGCTACCTGACCTACGGCCATCGCAGACATGCGGACAGGTTGTATCTGTTGACCCAGCCATCACCGAAGCCATAGCGACCAGATCGCGTCGACGGTTGCGTGCGTGATGGCCGAGGCGCTAACGCGGCGGTCCCTGCGCCAGGCGCGGCCATAGAAGATTCCGGCAACGGCAGCCAGCAGCACATAACGCCAGTTGAAGAGAACCGCGCGCTTGTTGAAGTGCGCCAGTCCGAAGAGCGCCGCAGTAAGCAGGAGCGCAGGCGTGCGCCCGATGCGCTGTTCAAGAAGATTCTGGAGCCATCCGCGAAAGAACAGCTCCTCAGGCACGGCGATGAAGAAGAAGGTGAAGATCCATGCGCCGGCGATTGCAGCAGAGCCGGGCCAGGCCCTGTGCACGTGGAGAAAGCCGAGCGCAAGGCCAAGCGCCAGCGCGATCGGAGTGTAGAAGGCAGCTTCGCGCAACCCGACGCCCGCATCGAGCAGTCGCAGGCGCAGGTCGAAGCCCGTTCCGCCAAGTTGGCGGATGAGGACGAAGCCGTAGATGCCCGCGTCGAGCAGAAGAATCTTGCTGAAGATGGCCAGGTGCGGCGGCCACGCAGCCTCAAACCAGCGCAGGTCCACGGCCAGGCCGAGCACGATGAGAATCAGGAAATCCCGCCAGTTGCCGCGATGATTGGAATCAAGCTGCGCGGCCTGCCAGAGCAGCACCGCAATGCAGACGGGAAGCGCCGCGTAAAGCGCACACCATTCCCAGTGAAAGTCGCCAGCCGCGACCGCGACCAGAGCGTAAGGAATGCACAGGAGCGCCGGGCTAAGAAGTTTCGCGGCTAGAGGTAGAGCCTTGACCAGCGCCGCCGCGGATTCAGGACAAAATGCCACCCAAAGAAACGGGATGAGCGTAAGCAGGGCGGCGATAACATTCGCCGGAGTGATGAGATTTAGCACGACAGCCATCTAGGAATCTATTGTGCTCCAGACGCATCGATTGTGCGTCGGCAGCCTAGCCCGGCAGCCCCTCGAACGATAGTTGCGCCGCCGTCCACGCGGCAGATGGCTTTTGCTCCACCGCCAGGTCATAGACCAGCCGCTCCAGCACCAGCCGCTTGTCGGGGGGCGAGGAGCGCAGCTCGAGGTCGGCGCGCGCAATCAGCCTGAGCGCGCGCGTAAGCTCGCGGCGGCTCTTGTAGCGGCGCGCCTGGCGGATGAGATCGTCGGCCGCGAAGGGCGGAATCCTGAAGCCCTGCCACAGCGCCTGCCAGATGGCGCGCGAGTCGCGCACGTTCTTCTCCAGAATCACCAGCATCTGGCGGAAGGTGCGGGCCAGCATGTAGAGATGGCCAATGGCCGCGTCTTCGCCGGCGTCGGAGCTGTTGAGCAGGCCGTGCAACAGGGCCAGCGCACGCACCCGGTCGCGCGCGCTGATCGCGTCAGTGAGTTCGTAGAGCGAGCGCTGCTTGGCGCCCAGCACCATGGTCTCCACGTCGCCGAGCGTGATGCGGCCGCGGCCCGTTGCGTAGAGCAGCAGCTTTTCAAGCTCCGAGCTTACCAGCATCATGTCCGCGCCCAGCGCGTCTACCAGCTCGTGCGCCGCGTCGTTCTCCATGCGCACTTCTGAGGCCTGCGCAGTGGCCACTGCCCAGCGCATCGCATCTTCTTCGCTGACCCGCGCCAGCTCCACCATGCCGCAGTGCTCGCCCAGCGTTTCGGTCAGCCGCTCGTAGCGATTCTTGTCGTCCATATCCATGCGCCGCGCATCGCTCGGGATGCGCAGGAAGTCGGCGACGAAGAGCAGAAGCGCCTGCGGGTTGGGCGAGCGGAAGTAGCGGTCGAGCGCCGCGAACTCGTCTTTCTTTGCGCCGCGCGTATAGAGCTGCCGCACGTTGCGCACAAAGATGACTTGAAACGGCGACATCAGCGACGGCGTCTGCGCGCGGTCGAGCACCTCAAAGATGGACGTATTGGCGAGATCGAGATCGGAGAGGCAAAAGTCGCGCAGATCGGGCGGAACGAAAGCCTTGAGCACGGCGGCGCGGCAGCGGTCGAGCAGAAAAATCTCGTCGCCGGCCAGCACATAGCCAGGACGGAGCTGGCCCGAGCCGGCCGCCGCAGCCTCAATATCCGCAACGAAGCGGGCGACCGCGGAAAACCCCGCACCCCAGCGCGAGCCGCTCATGGAGCGAACCCCGGGCAGCCGAAGCCGAGTGGCTGTTTTACCATGCGGCTCCAGAATACCGTTCCCCGCGCGACAAGACCAGCAAGGAAAACCGGGCAGAAATCATGAACGGCAGGGACTGTGGGACTAG
>JBAUCP010000768.1:0-2128 GCA_049677625.1 Occallatibacter sp.
GCGAACAGCCGAGCTTGAAACCTCCAGCCCGCGCACCTGCACGGCTGGATGCACGCGCACCGCAAAGCCGAACTCGGCGCCGAACTGGGCCAGTTCGCCCACGCCCGCCGCCGCGCCGCGGCCAAAGCGAAAGCTCTGGCCTTCGTGAATGCCGCTAACTCCGAGCGCCTCAACCAGAATCCGCTCCACAAACTCACGCGGCGTGAGCCCCGCAAGCGCCGCATCGAAGGGCAGCACCAGAATCGCATCCACGCCGGTCTCCGAGAGCAGCCGCAAGCGCTCGGCCAGCGGCGTAATCAGTTGCGGCGCGCGCGCCGGGCGCAAAACCTGCTCGGGATGCGGATCGAAGGTAATCGCCACGGCGCGTGCATTTAACTCGCGCGCCTGGGCGGCCACGGCGGAGAGAATCGCGCGGTGGCCCAGGTGCACGCCGTCAAAGTTGCCGATGGTAGCCACGGATGGGCCAAACCCCGCCGGAATCTCCGCAAGAGAGCGAAAGATTTTCGCCGGCGCGCAGCCGCGCCTGGTATTCGAAGGCGTGCTCATAGGCTTATGGGCACCGTCAGCCCGTCGTGCGCCAGCCTCATGTTCTCAGGCAGCGTGCTGTTGGTCTCTTCGTGGCCCAGGTCGTGCGCCATATGCGTGAACCAGGTCTGCCGCGCGCCGATCCGCTCAGCCCAGACGAGCGCCTGCTCCAGAGTGGCGTGGCTCGGATGCGGCACATGGCGCAGCGCCGGAAGCACCAGCGTCTCCACGCCTTCAAGCATTGCGAAGCTCGATTCAGGAATCGCGCTCACGTCGGTCAGGTAAGCCGCGCTGCCAAAGCGGAATCCGCTGATTGCATGCTCGCCGTGCTGGACCGGAATGCGCAGGAAATCCACGCCGTGCACGGAAGTGCGGGCCTCAAGCGGTTCCAGCGTCAGGCGTGCGCGGTTGATGTAGGTTGCGTCCGGTGCAAAGGTGTAGTCGAAGATCTTGGCGAGAGTCGCGATCGTCTCCGGCGCGGCGTAAAGCGGAATAGGCCCGCTCTCGCGCATCGCGGTAAAGCTCAACGGGCGCAGGTCGTCCATGCCCAGGATGTGGTCCGCGTGGCTGTGCGTGTAAAAGACGGCATCCACGCGCCGGAGCCCGGCGCGCAGCGCCTGCTCGCGAAAGTCCGGTCCCGTGTCGATGACCACGGACCGAGCAATGCCTGTTTGCGGATCATTGCAGGGCTCAGTCCAGCGCACCAGGATCGAGGGCCGCAGCCGCTTGTCGTGGGGATCGGCCGAGGTGCACACCCGGCATGCGCAGCCCAGCGAGGGAACTCCCATGGAAGTTCCCGTTCCCAGAAAAGTGAGCGCACCCTCCATCCTCGCTCAGCGTCCCATCTCGAATGTGCGCGTCATAAAATGCTCTGTCATCCTGAGCGAAGTTTGGCGCGTTTTCTGCGCCAAACGGAGTCGAAGGACCTGCTTTTTGGGCATTCCATTTATGCAACGAACTCTTGAGACATCACCCTAGCGCTTGCCGGCGGGAGGAGGCGCAGGCGGCGGCTGAACACCCTTCATGCTGATCATGCTGGTCAGCTCCAGGAAGGCCATGCGCACCTCAAACAGCACCGACTGCAGCAGGTGGTCCTCGGCTTCCGTAAGGTTGCCGCGCGTCTTCTCAGCCAGAATTCCCAGCAAATCGATCATGGAGCGCGCGCCAAGAATGTCCACCCGCGGGCGCTGGCCCTCCTGCGTGTTCGCGCCCATCTGGATCATGGCAGAGACGTAAAACTGCTGCACGAGTTGATCGAACCCGGCCGGCGGCAGCTTGCCTGCCCCCGGATTCTGCGCCCGGATCAGGTCTTCCAGCCGCTCCGCCGAGGCGTCGTAAGCCGCCTTCTGCTCGCGGCTCTCCTCGGCCGTTGGCGGCGGTGGCATTTCGCCCTCCTGCGCCAGGTCCTCATCGCTCGCAGCCGCGGCCGAGCATCGCCAGCGCCATCGAGGTGGGGAAACCACCGTAGGCGCGCAGCGTCGGGTCCGCGCTCGCCAGGATCTCCCGTCCCTCGGCGAGACCGCGTTGCAGGTCGCCGTACACCAGACGCAACGACGCCAGCTGCCCGAGCAGCGCCAGTCGCGCCGCCGGGTCGGTGATCTGT
>JBAUCP010000769.1:0-1729 GCA_049677625.1 Occallatibacter sp.
GAGCTGCACCGGCTGGAACGCGCACAGGCCGCAGCCGCGGAACGCGGCCGGGGCTGCAGGCGGCTGGTGGCGGCGAGCGCGCTCGAGAGCCAGATCGTTCACCAACTGGTTGACCGGCTCGCCGGACTCGAAGAGACGCTGGCCGCATCGCGCACCGCTACCGTGCTCGCCAGATATGCCGCCGAGGCGGAGCAGAATGTCGCCTCGCGCCGCGAGGAGTTTCTTGCCCGCCGCATCGAGCGCCGCCAGGCGGAAGCGCTGGTTCGAAAGACCGAGGCAGCCGACGCTCTTGAGGCCAGCCGCCGCAGCCAGCGCGCGCTCGACGACTGGTACCTGAACCGCCTGCACCGCGCCGGCGCGGACAAGGCAGCCCAAGACGTGGAGTGAAGTCCCATGCCAGTCCGCCACACGGTTGTTTTTTTGTCTGTTTTGAAAGGGCACGGCTTCAGCCGTGCCAATAAAGCAGTTAGAAGGAACAGGGCTTTAGCCCCTGAGGGACATCTTTCAGGATTTCAGCCCAACATCAACCCCTTTCCGCAGCCTGCAAACCTCCGCATCCCTCCATATAGAATCGCCATTCTCCATTGTGACAACCTTCTAACTTGGCCTGTCTGAATTTGGCACACCGTCTGCACCGTTTTCAGGCATGACCGTAGCCATTGGAGTGGCCGCAGAAGTTGGCGCAACCGTTGCCGGAGGAGTTGCCGGAGGCTCAGGCATGCATCTCGCGCCCGGCCTCGAGCCAGCGTCGGCCCATCCGCTCTCATCCAATACAGCCGGCGCGGCGAGCTTCCAGTCCAGTTGGCAGTCGATGCTGGCTTCGCTCGGCGCAGAGATGAGCGCGGGCGGGACCGGGAAAACACAAGCTGGAGACGGGCAGAGCGCTTCCACATCGCCGTCACCCAAAAGCATGCCGTTGCCTCTTCCGTCCTATCCCGGCGCGAATGCTGCGCAGGCTTCCATTGCGCGATTCAAGCTTGATCCGGGCGCAGTGTTTCAACAGCAGGCCAACACTGCCGGCGCGGATCAGGAAGATGCTGCCTCCGGCAGCACGCCGGGCACAAGCTTGGAAAGCTCTGAGAACTCCGGCAGGAACATCAAACGCGCCAGCGGCCCCCAGAACGACCCAAAGACCGATTCGGAGAAGAAACCGGCAGCGAACGCTTTGAACGCGCAGATGACTCAAGCGGCGCTCGCCCTAGCGGTGCCGGTGCCGCCGGCTGCCCAGTTGCCGCAGCCCGCAACCTCCTCCGCCGGACACCACGCGCAAAGCTTTCTGACCGGTCAATCGCTCGCGCCCGGGCAGCACGCCGCCTCCGGGCTCACCAACGGAATCGCTGCACCAATCGCAGCGCAGGGAACTCAAACCAACGGCGTGGCCACAGCCTCCGCAAACGGAGTTTCCCCCGACGGAAACGCCGCCGGCATCGCAAAATCCGGGAACTCCGGCAGCGAAGCGCACGGGCTGCCCGGCCTAGCACACGATCCGGCGCACGATCCGTCCGCAGCGCCCTCATCCGGTGCCGCCGATGCGGCTTCGAATGCCGCTTCGAATGCCACTTCGGATGCAGCCAGCGCAGCTTCGGCGTCCGCCGGGTCTGCAAGCGCGGCACAAATGATCGCGGCTGGCGACAAACGTATTGCCGAGCAGGCTGGGCAGCGTCCCGCCCACGGAGCCGCAGACGCGACATCCGCTTCGCTTCAGGGCCATATGCTCGCGGTGCAACCC
>JBAUCP010000770.1:0-4117 GCA_049677625.1 Occallatibacter sp.
GGGCTGCGGCGCGCATTGCCGAAGACGCGGAGAGGCTGCGGCGCGTGAGGTAAACGACAGCCCAGGCCAGCACCAGCCCGCATGCCAAGCCGATGGGGACGAAGAGAGCCGCGAACCAGGCAACGCGGCGGGTGACATAGGTAATGGGAGCCGCTGCCACGGCCGCGAGGTCCGCGTCGGCCGAGCGAACCAGACACACAACGTAGCCGCCGCTGACGAACGTGGCCTCGCCACCCTTGGAAACAGAGCGAAACCACTCGGGCCGAAGATTGGAGCCTGAGCGGGCCAGTTGCGCGTGCGACAGAGAGGACGGGACGAAGAGCGAGAGCGAGATGCCTGGTCCCTCCGTTTTCGTGTCGACTGGAAGGCTGGGGTTCACCAAGAAGGCATAGCCATTCAGGGAGACAACATCGAGCGGCTCGCCGCCCGCGATGGGAAGGCTCAGGTTCAGCCGCTCGACCGCGCCATTCTCCGTGGTGAGCATAGGCGGACCGATCGGGATGGGGCTGGTGGTGCCGAGAGACGTGCAGGCCAGGTTGTTGCCCTGGATACGCGCCACGGCCTGGATGTAGCTGGAATTGAGGTCGACGCGGCGCATCAGGTCGATTTCGCCAGGAGAGCACGCGGGCAGGTTGGCTCGTCTCAACTCCTGGATTCCAACGGCGATCTGGTCGCGAGTCTCCTCGGAGCGGCGCAGCACGTCGCGGGCGCTATAGCGGACCTGGTTCTCCTCGTTGTCCAGGCCCTGAATCCACGCCAGATGGATGGAGAGCAGGATGGGCGCAACGATTGCAGCGGAGCCGACGGCCATGGCTATGGAAACTCCGGTGGTGCGCTGCATGAGGGACCTCTGCGCGGCTGGAGCCTGGGGACGATCGCAGACCTGGTGAAAACTGCCGGCTTTGCGGGCATATTACGCCTTGAGGCGAGCTCCGGTCCATGGCGAGAAGGTGGTGCGAACCATAGATTGCACGGACTTTCCCGGCTCGGAACGAACCACGGGGTAGTGAGAGAGGTTCCCTCCGGGTGGAATTTGGGTGGGACCGGCTTATGCGCCGGGGATAATAAAACTTGCTCTGGGACTTTTTCGCCCGCTCCGCCGGTTTGCCTAAAGAAGAAGCCTGTGGCGGCCAAGGAGCGGAAGCGCCCCGTCATGAAGCCGATTCGCATCGTACTTTCGCCCACGCGCAGCCGCCCCCTGAACGTCTTTCTGGGGCTGCTGATGCTGCTGGTCTCGCTGCTGCTGTTTCTGGCGCTGGCCACCTGGCGCGCTTCCGACCCCTCGCTGAATACCGCCGCGGATCCGGGCCTGGCACACGCGGCGCGCAACTGGATCGGCCTCTTCGGCGCCTTTATCAGCGACCTCATGCTGCAGTCGTTCGGGATTACCGTTTTTCTGCTTCCGCTATGGCTTGCCGGCATCGGCTGGACCTGGATGCACTCACGCCCCGGCGGCTCGCCGGTGCTGCGCTGGATTGGCGTGCTGCTCTCGCTCGTGTTTCTGCCCACCGTCTTCGGCCTCATGCCCTGGCACTGGCGCTGGCTCCATCTGCTCCCGATTGAAGGCGTGGCCGGCAGGCTCCTGGCCGGACTGCTGGTTGGCTACCTCAACCTCCAGGGCGCGTGGCTGGTGGCCGCCGTGCTGGCCGCCGCCGGGCTCTACTTTGCTTCCGCGGTCAGCTTCTGGACGCTCAAGGAGTGGCTCGCAGAAAAATGGCTGCAGGCGGTCTCGTTCTTGGAGCGCTGGCGCAACTGGCGTGAAGAGCGCGCCGAACTGCGCGCCGAACGCAACGCGATGCGCGAGCAGGAAGATGAAGAACATCCTGCCGAAGCCGAACCGGCCGAAATGGTGGAATCGGCGAGCCGCCGCGCGGGATTCTTCAGCGGGCTCTTCGGCCGCCGCAAGCACGCGCCGGAGAACGATCTGCTCGACGAGATTCCGGCCTTCCAGCGTATTGCAGCGCAGGAGATTCCTATCACACCGCAGACCCGAAGGTCCAGCATCTGGGAGAGCGCCGAAGAGCCGGCCACCCGGCCTGAACCGGTTCAGACTCAGCAAACGGTCGAGCCCGTTCGGATGGACCCTGCGCCTCCGCGCGCCGCCGAGGTACGCGCATTCGAGCCGCGCCCGATTGAGCCACGCCACGCCGATCCGCAACGCGCTGCGTTCCCATTCGATGCGCCCGCTCCCGCTCCGCCCGCACCGGCCGGTGCAATCGCTATCCACAACCGCGCTGACGCGGAGATTCGCACCGCCACGGTTGCGCCCAAGAATGTAAGCGGCTTTAAGCTGCCGCCCAGCACGCTGCTCAACGCCGGCGAAGGCCCGCAGACCATCCGCGAGGAAGAACTGCGCGAAGAAGCCAAAGTGCTCGTGGAAAAATGTGCCGAGTTCGACGTGCGCGGCCAGGTGGTGCAGATCAACCCCGGTCCCATGGTCACCACCTACGAGTTCAAGCCCGAGGCGGGCGTGAAATACTCGCGCGTCACCGGCCTGGCCGATGACCTGTGCCTCGCCATGCGCGCCGAAAGCATCCTCATCGAGCGCATGGCCGGTAAGAGCACGGTCGGCATCCAGGTGCCCAACCACGAGCGTGAAACGATTCACCTGCGCGACGTGATCGAAAGCGAGACCTTCGCCAAGGCCAAGTCGCGGCTCACGCTGGCCATGGGCAAGGACATCAACGGCCGCATCGTCACCGCCGATCTTGCGTCCATGCCGCATGTGCTCATCGCCGGTTCTACCGGCTCGGGCAAATCGGTAGCCATCAACGCCATGATCATGAGCCTGCTCTATCGCACCACGCCCAACCAGGTGCGGCTCATCCTCGTCGATCCCAAGCGCGTGGAACTCGGCATGTACGAAGGGATTCCTCATCTTTTTACTCCCATCATTACGGAGCCCAAGCTGGCTGCCAACGCGCTGCGCAACGCGGTGCGCGAAATGGAGCGCCGGCTCAAGCTGCTGGCCTCGCGCAGCGTGCGCAACATCGACCAGTACAACAAGCTCTTTGAGGGCGTGATGCCTTCGCTCTTCGACGAGGGCCAGGCCGAGGAGCCGCTGCCGTACATCGTCATCATCATCGATGAGCTCGCCGACCTGATGATGCTGGACCGGGCCAACGTGGAAGAATCCATCACCCGGCTTGCGCAGATGGCCCGCGCCGTGGGCATTCATCTTGTCCTGGCCACGCAGCGGCCCAGCGTGGACGTCATCACCGGACTCATCAAGGCCAACGTTCCCACGCGCATCAGCTTTCGCCTGGCGACCAAGGTGGACTCGCGCACCATTCTCGATACCAACGGCGCTGAGGCACTGCTCGGCCGCGGCGACATGCTGTTTCTCCCGCCCGGCACCAGCCGCCTGATGCGTCTGCACGCGCCCTATGTGAGCGAAAAGGAAACCGCCGCGGTGGTCGCCTTCTGGAAGGATCAGGGCGCGGCCGAATACGTTGAAGGCTTCCTTGAATCGCCCAAGGACGAGCGGCAAAACATGGAAGGCGCGAACGACGATGCCGACGAAGACGATCCCATGTTCGACGACGCCGTGCGCCTGGTCTTCGAGTTCGGCAAGGCGTCCACGTCGCTGCTGCAGCGCCGGCTGCGCATCGGCTACGGCCGCGCCGCGCATCTCATCGATTTGATGGAGCGCGACGGCCTAGTCGGTCCCGCGGATGGCTCGCGTCCGCGCGAACTGCTCAAAGCCCCCGGCTGGTTGCATGAGGTTGCTGTCGGCAACGAATAGTCGAAGCTCGGCGATGACCGTTCTTAGACTACGGGCGACGCGCCGGAAACCGATTAGGATGGGCCAACCAAATGGGACTGACCTCGACTACCTCAAAGCGAGCATCAAAACGACGGGAATAGCCCAACAGAGCAGGGCGCTGATTACGATCGCCGATTGAGCGCGAAGTTTAGCTGCGTCGTAAAAGCGAGATACTGCCTCAGCCGAAAGCGCAAGAACAATTGCTGACAGGAGCGGGCCACACCAACTCAAAAAGCGAAGCCCGTAGAAATAATCGACGCTCAGAACCCTCGACATAAAGACTTGGTATGCAGAGTATTCCTCTGGCATTACGCGAAAATCGAGAATCCTAGTCAGACTTCCCGATGAGTT
>JBAUCP010000771.1:0-5890 GCA_049677625.1 Occallatibacter sp.
TGGCGTGCCCATACTTGCAGGCCGGGACTTCGCCGATTCCGACACTGCAGCCTCGCCTCACGTCGGCATCGTCAACGAAGAGTTTGCAAAGCGCTTCCTGCCCAACCAGAACCCGCTCGGCCACACCACAGGATCCGACGACGGACAGTACACAATGACCATCGTCGGCGTGGTGAAGGACCATAAGTACCGCAGCATCGACGAAGACCCGATTCCCATGGCCTGGTATATGTATGCTCAGATTCCCTACCTGGGGCCCATGCAAGTTGAGCTGCGCGTGCACGGTGACCCGCTCGCGATTCTGCCCGCGGCACGTAAAGCGGTGCAGCAACTCGACCCCAACCTGCCGCTGATCCAGCCCATGACCCAGCGCGCACAGTTCGACACCACCATCGCTCACCAGATACTCTTTGCGCGTCTTGCCGGGTTTTTCGGTCTCCTGGCGGTCGTTCTGGTTGGCACCGGTCTCTACGGAACCCTGGCGTATCGCGTGAGCATGAGGACAGCTGAGATCGGCGTTCGCATGGCCGTTGGCGCTCGGCGCGAGCAGGTCGTCTGGATGATTTTGAAAGACAGCATGGCGCTGACGATCGCCGGAGTTGTGATCGGCGTTCCACTCGCAATGCTCGTGGGGCGTGCGTTGACCTCGTCGCTCTATGGCATTCAACCGCTCGACGCAGTCACCTATCTGCTTGCCGTAGCGGGAGTAACCGCGGTCGCCCTTGTGGCGAGCGCTGTTCCCGCCAGCCGCGCTGCCAGCGTCGACCCGATACGTGCGTTACGCGCAGAATGACGACCCGCAAAGTCCGAATTGAATTCATTGCCGAAATCTTCATTGCGAAGTTCAGTTGACGCCAGCAGCCAAAGCGCTGATTGAAGGCCGTTGGTCGATTTCTTTGCCTCTCGCGCGTGGGAACGGCTCTTTGAAAATTGCCCCCTTGCCCGTCGACTTGTGCTTTTTCGTTGGCCGCGGCGGAGCATTCCTATCGGCTATGCCGACCGCAAACAACAAAAAGCCGCCCACGGGCGGCTTTTTGTTGAAACGCTATGAAACCCTGCGATCCGCTACTGCGTGGCTCCAACCGGCGCGGCCCCGTCCGTGTCCGACCGCGCTTCCTGAGTCTTGGCGGCAAAGTAGTCCCGGTCCCAGAGATTCTTGTAGAACTCGCCGGTCAACTCCGCTGCGCGCGGCCCAAAGACGCCCCGGCCGCCCTCGAGCAGGAAGACGGTCACCAAGCTGCCCTGCGGCGAGTCGGAGAAGGACGCAAACCACCCCAAGCGAGTGCCGTCGTTCGAGCAGGTGCCCGTCTTGCCGAAGACCGGCAACTGCTGGAAGTTGATGCGCAGCCGCCGGGCCGTTCCGTACTCGACCGCACCGGCCATCCCATCCTGCAGCTCGGGAATGTACTTGGCGATGTCGAGTGTCCGCTTGACCCTGGGCTGGAAATTCGCAATCTCTTCCGGAGTCGTCGGGTGCTGCAGATAGTAGAGCGTGCCGCCGTTGGCGATTGCAGCCACCAGCCCGCCCAGTTGCATCGGCGTCAACGAAACGCCCTGCCCGAAGCTGCACATGCGGGCCACGCCGCCCTCTGCAGCCGGAATCGCCTGGTCAGGATACTCGCCCAGTTGTTCGCCTGGGATGTCATAACCAGCCAGCTCGCCCAGGCCAAACTGGGTAGCGTAGCTGTGGACGCGGTCAAATCCAAGTTCCCTGCCCAGTTCTTCGAAGTAGAGGTTGTTGCTGTGCGCGATCGCCTGGGTCATGTTCATGCGGAAGCCGTCGAGCTTGACCATCGTGTCGCGCGTGACCAGCCCCTCAGACAGCGCGGCCAGAGCCACGGTCAGCTTGATTGTGGAGCAAGGCTCCGCGCCCGGCGAAAGCGCCAGCTTCTGGTTCACCATGGCCAGAATGCGGCCGTTTGAGGGGTCGATGACCACCGCGGTGCCGTTCATGTCGCCCAGCGCATCGATGGCCGCCTGCCGCACCACCGGGTCCTCGCCGGTGGTAATGTCGCCCTCGCCCTGTGTGCCGGCGATGAATGAGCTGGCCGTAAACCGCTCGTAGGAGACATGACGACGGCTGAGCGAAGCGCGGCGGACGTGCGCTCCAGCCCGCGCGGTTGCCGTGGTGTGAGCGTGTGTCGTATGCGCGCCTGAAGAGCGACCAGTGGACGCGCTGGCAGCCGGTCTGCGCGTCGAAGTATTCGCAGCGTGATGGCTGGCGGTGCGATGGGCTTCAGTCAAATGCGGCTCTGTGGTCCTGGCGCGATGAACCTTTTGCGGCGCATCCAGCGCCGCGGCGCAGGCCGCGCCCATCCCAGTACCGATAAGAGCCAATCCCATTGCCCAAACACAGGAAACCTTCATCCGGCCAGTTCCTTCCAACCTTTGATTTTCGTGCCGTGCACTTACCACGCCGGGCTGCGCACAATCTGCTTATCGGCAGCTACCGCATACCTCTTCGCCCGGGATGCAGATTTGCAATTGCTAATCTGAGATCCACTGCGGCGTGCTCTGGCCTGCCCGGCTGCCGCCCCTCAGAGTGTTGCATATTCATACAATAACCGAATTTTGAGATACGCCAGCGCTAACCGGTGCCAAAACCCGTACAACTTCCTGGTATCTTGCGTTAACTATATCGTGACCCAGCCCGTTCTGGAGTTTCCGTCGACGACTTAAAATTTGAGCCGGCGCAGAAACGCGGGGACATCCAGGTCCCGCTCGGCCACGGCATTGCTCTCGGCAAAAAGAGACGTAGTCTGCGCAGCCGTCAGCTCCTGCTGCTCCGATGCGTTGCGCAGCGCCTGCACCAGGTCAGAGGCGTAGTCCCTGGGCTGGGGCGGCAACTCGGTCTCCGCGGCCAACTCCTGGGCAGAATTTGGGACAGGATCAATAAATCGCTCTTCCGGCGCAGCAGCAACAACCACCGGCTCAAGCGCCATCTCGGGCTCCGGCCTTGGCTGCGGCGCGGCCACAGTCACCGTGGTCTCCACGGAGGGCGTTCGGGAAGAAAAGAAGAATGCCTGCTCCTCTGCCGGGTCCTCATCCTGGCTCATAAAGCGCGGTGGCGCGGGAGCGGCCGGCGCAGCCTGCACGGTCGGCGGCTCTGGCTCTGCTTCCTCGACCGGCTCGCGCATCCAGTTGTCGGGCGCAACCACCGGCACGGAAACAGGCACGGAAACCACCGGCGTCTCTTCCACGCTCAACATGCGCGCCCGCCGCTCCGGCATCTGGTCGCGGAAGCCGGTGGCAATCACCGTGATCTTCACCTCTTCGCCCATCTTCTCGTCGAGCACCGCGCCGAAGATGATGTTGGCGTCTTCATGCGCCGCGGTTTGAATCAGCGACGAAGCCTCGTTGACCTCAGAGAGCTTGAGAGAGCTCGAACCGGTGATATTGATCAGGATGCCGCGCGCGCCGTCAATCGCGCCCGCTTCCAGCAGCGGCGAAGCCATGGCCGCCTGCGCCGCCTCCACCGCGCGGTTGGCGCCCGAGCGGACGGCCGTGCCCATCACCGCGTGGCCCATGCCGGCCATGGTGGTCTTCACGTCGGCAAAGTCGCGGTTGATGATGCCGGGGATGGTAATGATGTCGGAGATGCCCTGCACGCCCTGGCGCAGCACGTCGTCCGCAATGCGGAAGCTCTCGAAGAAGCCCGCGTCCTTGGCCACCGCCAGCAGCTTTTCGTTGGGAATCACAATCATGGTGTCGACGCTCTCGAGCAGCTCGCGCAGCCCGCGCTCGGCCTGCTGCAGCCGGCGCTTGCCCTCGAATCCGAACGGCCGCGTAATCACCGCCACCGTCAGAATGCCCATCTCGCTGGCCAGCGACGCAATCACCGGCGCAGCGCCCGTGCCTGTTCCACCGCCAAGGCCGGCGGTCACAAAGACCATGTCCGCGCCTTCGAGCGCTTCAATAATCTTCTCGGAGTCTTCGAGCGCCGCGCGGCGGCCAACGTCGGGATTCGCGCCGGCTCCCAGCCCCGCCGTGAGCCGCACCCCGAGCTGCAGCTTCACCGGAGCCTGGGAGAGCTTGAGCGCCTGCACGTCAGTGTTGGCGGCGATGAACTCCACGCCCTCCATGTGCGCCTGGATCATGCGGTTCACGGCGTTGCCGCCGCCGCCGCCCACGCCGATCACCTTGATCCGCGCGCCACGCACGGTCTCTTCGTGATATTGAATTCGCATCTCTCCGGCTTCGTTCTTCGGCTGTTCCATGGCTCGTCGCATCTCCTCTACAAAAACTCTATTCCCAATCACTCTGGGCGCCCCATCCTTTCGGCGTTCTTTGCCGAAAGGGTGGGAAACCAAAAAATCTCAATCACCCCGTCCTCAAAAACTCGCCGCAAACATCGCGCGCAGTTTTGCGCGCAGACTATTGTCCTCCGCGGCCCGGGTCATCCTGGTCCGATGCGCATAAAGCAACATGCCGATCGCCGCCGAAAAGCTGGGATGCGCAAGCTCGCCCGGCATGTGCGACAAGCGCACCGGCATTCCCGAGCGCGCCGGCACGCGCAAATGGCTCTCCGTCACATCCAGCATTCCCGGCAGCATCGATCCGCCGCCGGTAAGCACGCAACCGGCTCCAAGCGCCTCCAGCACCCCGCCGTGGCGCAGACTTTCCTTTACAAAATACATGAGCTCGCGCGCGCGCGGTTCAAGAATCTCCGCCATGGTGCGCAGCGACAGCCGCTGCGGCTGCGGATTGGCGATCTCGATCTCCGCCTGCTGAGGCACCGCCGTGACCACCGCGTTTCCATACTGGCGCTTGAGCTCCTCAGCCTGCACCACAGGCATCTGCAAGCCAATGGCGAGATCGTTGGTAAAGTGCGCGCCGCCGATGGGCACCGACGCCGTGTGCGCCACCGCACCCTCAAAGAAAACCACCATCTCGCTCGAGTGCGCGCCAATGTCGAGCAGGCACACGCCCAGCTCGCGCTCATCGGCCGAGAGCGTGCACTCGGCCGCGGCCACTGACTCCAGCACCGCCTCAGAAACCTCAAGCCCGGCGCGGTTGGCGCAGGTGACTGTGCTCTGCAGCGCCGAGCCCGAACAGGTGGCGATGTGCAGATCGACCTCGAGTCGCGCGCCGACCATGCCCACGGGATCGAAGATGCCGGGCTGATTGTCGAGGATGAACTGGCGCGGCAGCAGGTGAAGAATCTCGCGGTCCGGCGGACGCTCCACGGCGCGCGCGCGCTCCACCGCGGTGCGCACATCGTCGCGCGTAATCTCCCGCATGCGGTTGCCCAGCTCGAATCCGCCGTTCGAATTCAAGCCGCGAATGTGCGGTCCGCCCACGCCCACCACGCACACGTCAATGTTGGCGCGGGCCACGCGCTCGGCCTGCTCGTTGGCTGCGCGCACCGCCCTGGCCGCGGGAGCAAGCTCGGCGATCAGCCCCTTGCGCATCCCGGCCGAATCCACCACGCCGTGGCCGCGATAGCGCAGCACGCCCTCGTTCAGGTCAGCGGCCACCACGCGCGTCTGCGCGCTGCCGATGTCCAGAACCACGATCAGGTTGTCCTGTTTCTGGTTCATCGGCGCTCACTGCCCTTCAGCCACGGCTGGAGCCGTGCGGGATGCGTGGGCGGAGTTCCGCCGGATCTCATTGAGCGCGGCGCGTTTCGCCTCCGCGTGCTTCTTCTTCTCCTGCGCGGCCTTGTTCTTCTTCGCCGCCGCGTTGCTATTCGCCGGCTTCGCTGCCGGCTTTTCTGCCGCTGCGCCTCCATCCGCCGAGGGCTTGGGCAACGCGCCCGCCTGAGCGCCCGGCGCGACTTCCGCGGTCTCCTTGCCCGAGGTCATCTCCAGCACCACCTGCTGGTCGTAGCGCAGGTCAACCGAGGCAAGATTCGGATACTGCTGCCGCCACTCGGCAATATGCGCCTTGT
>JBAUCP010000772.1:0-11093 GCA_049677625.1 Occallatibacter sp.
CTCGCGGCGCGCCTCTTTGCGGCGCTCAGCCAGAAACTCATCCAGAATGCCCTTCAGGCTTCCGCGCTGTTTGACAATTCCGGCGCGGATGCTCGCAAGAGCCATCTTTCTGCTGAGGATCCGGATGGCGCCGTCGTCATCGATTACGGTCAAGCGCTCTCCCGGCTCAAGGCCAAACTTCTTGCGTATGGCCGCGGGTAGAACAATTCTGCCACTTTCACCCAGAATGACGGTTTCAGCCATGATTGCCACCTGAATCCTATTATGGCAGATTTACAAGAAAATGGCAGAAAAGTCGATTACTCCCACTCGATGGTGCCGGGCGGTTTCGAGGTGATGTCGTAGACCACGCGATTGATGCCGCGGACTTCATTGACAATGCGGCTGGAGATGCGCTTCAGCACTTCGTAGGGCAGCGGCGTCCAGTCGGCGGTCATGCCGTCTTCAGAGTGCACGGCGCGCACTGCCGCTGTGTACGCGTATGTGCGCTGGTCGCCCATTACGCCCACGCTCATCACCGGCAGCAGCACGGCGAAGCTCTGCCAGATTTTGGAGTAGAGGCCGGCGGCCTTGATCTCGGCGACTACGATCTCGTCGGCCTCCTGCAGCAGCGCGACGCGTTCTGGCGTAACTTCTCCGAGGATGCGCACGGCCAGGCCGGGGCCGGGAAACGGCTGGCGGCCGAGAATGTCCTCGGGCATGCCCAGGTCGCGGCCGATGCGGCGGACTTCATCTTTAAACAGGTCGCGCAGCGGCTCAATGAGCTTGAGCTTCATGCGCTCGGGCAGCCCGCCCACGTTGTGGTGACTCTTGATGGTCTGGCTCGGGCCCTTCACGCTCGACGACTCGATCACGTCGGGATAAAGCGTGCCTTGGACGAGCCAGTCGACGCCCCCAGTCTCGCGCGCGATGCGGCTGGCCTCGTCGTCAAAGACGGCAATGAACTCGGCGCCGATGCGCTTTCTCTTGAGCTCCGGGTCTGTCACCCCGGCCAGCTTTTCAAGGAACCGCGCGCTGGCATCTACGGCCACGATATTCAAACCCAGCTTGTCGCGGAGATTTTTTTGTACGTTTTGGAATTCATTCTTGCGAAGGACTCCGTTGTTCACGAAGATGCAGGTGAGCTGCGCGCCGATGGCCCTGTGGACCAGCATCGCGGCGACGGAAGAATCGACGCCGCCCGAAAGGCCGCAGATCACGTGGCCCGCACCCACCTTTTCGCGGACCTGCGCGACGGTGGACTCGATGAAATGCGCGGGCGTCCAGTCGCCGCGCGCGCCGCAGATGGCGAAGACGAAGTTTTTGAGGAGCTGCGGCCCGAGCGGCGTGTGATGCACCTCGGGATGAAACTGCACGGCCCAGATGCGGCGCTGTTCGTTGGCGATGCCGGCGAGCGCGTTCGATGTAACGGCGGTGCGGTGGAAGCCGGGCGGCAGCTCGAGCGCCTCGTCGCCGTGGCTCATCCACACCTGGAGCGAGGGCGGCAGGCCGGCGAACAACTGCGTCGCGCCGTCTTCAATGGACACTTCGGCGTGGCCGTACTCGCGCTTGGGCGCCGGGCTGACCTTGCCGCCCAGGTGGTGAATGATGAAGTGGAGTCCGTAGCAGATGCCCAGCACCGGGGACTCAAGTTCAAGCAGCTTGGGGTCGGCGGCGGGCGCGTCGGCGTCATACACAGAGGACGGCCCGCCCGAAAGAATGACGCCGATGGGATGAAGGGCCTGAATCTCGGCAACAGGCGCGGTGCAGGGAAGCACGACCGAGAAGACATTCAGCTCACGGATGCGGCGCGCGATGAGCTGGGTATACTGCGATCCAAAATCGAGGATTACGACTGTCTGGGTGTCCACGTTCCAGTGTGGCAGGGGGCGGGGCGGGATGTAAAGAACTCATCTTCCCGGTGCGATATGCCGTTGGTCGGTCTCACGCACGCTAACCGTGCAGCTTTGCGTGCGCTCGATATGACTGCGGCCCCAGGAGCAAATTACTTCAAGGACCGGCACGAGCGTCAGCCCATACTCGGAGATCGAGTACCAGACGCACGGCGGTATGGACTTTGTCTGCTGCCTGACCAGAATTCCGTCTCCCACAAGTTCCTGCAGATGACGAATCAGCATCCGCTCGGTGATTCCCGGGATGCTCCGGCGCAACTCGCCTGTCCGCATCGGTCCTTCCGACAGCCGCCACAAGATCGTACCCTTCCAGCGCCCGTCAATCACAGACAGCATGGCATCAATGGGGCAGGCAGAAACTTCTTTCTTCGAGACCGGCATGGCTGGAACCTCCCGCTTTGCGACAGAGTACTGACAACTTTGTCAGTGCCTACGTTTGAGTCAGTGTAATCCTTGACTGCATCTGGGATGCAGGAGGAGTGGATGATTTCTTTCTTGAGCATTGCTGCTGTGGTTTCCATTGGCCTGATGATCGGCGTGGAGTTCGCCGTATGGGTCTTTATCAATCCCATTCTTTGGAAGCTTGACGATCAGCCGCGGGCACAGGCCGTGCAGCTCTTTGCACGCAAACTCGGAACGGCCATGCCATTCTGGTACGCGCTGAATCTTCTGTTTCTCATCGCGGAGTCGGTTGTTCTACGTCACGAATGGGAAGCTTCGCTGCTGGTTGCCGCAGCCGCCATCTGGACCGCGGTGATCATACTGACATTGATCTTTCTGGTCCCCATCAACAACCGGCTCGCCGGAGAGCAGGCGCACGAGTCTCCGGCGCAGGCGCAGCGGGAACACAAACGCTGGGACAGCATGCACCGGGCGCGCGTCGTGGCGCTAGGGGCGGCCATGGTGCTCTTTCTTGCGGCTGTCCATTATTAAGGCCATATGCGGTCGACAGAATTCGAGGTTTGTTGCTTAAGCCAAACGTCTAGGGTAGCTCGCGTGCGGCGGCAACCGGGTCCCAGTGGTCCTTCCCCGCCAGAAACACCTTTGGCCTATACTGCGCGGCTTCTTTCGCCGTGAGTTGATGCGACCACGGCACGCGTGCCGCGGGGTTCGCGCCGGGGCCGGTCGAGTGATACTCCGCGTAGTAGGCGTGCAGATCCGCTGACATCCTGCCCCAGGTGCTCCATCCCTCGGGAATCACGTCGGCAGGCAGTTCCGTGTTGATGTAGACGACTCTGGAGTAGGGCCGCCAGGGCCGGCCGAGGCCGATCGTGCCTTTGCGCGGCGCTTCCGGATTGGTTGCGGAAGCCGATGGGGCAGTCTGTTCGATGCCGCTGGTCACTTTGCTGTTGAGAATCGCGTAGCCGGTTTTCTGATCCGGCGAGGTGCGCGACTGCGCGGTCAGGTAGCCGGGGCCATTGGCGTGGATTTCGTCATGGTCGAAGACAGCGGTTGCGTTGCCGAAGATGAAGTCGACGCCGCCCTCGATGTACGAATCGACATAATACTGGCGGCCGTAGTCGGCAAAAAGCGTGTCCTGGTGGCCGAGGAAGCGGCAGTGCTTGAAGACGGAGCGGTCGGCGCGATCGGCTACGGCGACGGCCTGGCCGGTGTTGCCGGCGGTGTTTTCGAAGGTGATGTTGTCGGCCTCAAATCCGTCGCCGTTGATCTCGACCGTCTCGGTGAAGAACGTTCCACCGGCCTGCTTGGCGTTGAGGCTGTTGGTAATCACCACGTCGTCTGGTGATTTCCCCATGCCGACGAGCGTGATGTTGGTGTGGTTCTGGGTTACGATCACGCGCTCGTGATAGACGCCCGGCGCAATCGCGATATAAACGCGGCCTGGCTTGCCGTCCGGCCCGATGCCGGCGAAGGGATGGTGGTCCATGGCCATCTGGATGGTGGGAAACTCGGTTGTGCCTTCGATGCCGGTCTTCACGTCAGGCGAAACGCGGACGTGGACGTCCTGGGCGCGGCAAACCATGGGCAGGTACAGTGCGGTGAGCAATGCGGCGGCGGACCGCAGGCGGTTGCGGGTGAACATCAGACAGTCTCCTTGGCGCATTCTTCGCTCGGCGCATTCATTGTTGCATCCGTTACCGGTCGTCGCATCTTGGCCCCCATATGGTAGCCTCATCTGCAGCGCTGTTCCTGATTATTGTCTGGTTTTTGTCTCGTCCGGAATCGATCCGCAGGCGTGTTTCGAGAGCAATCGCCGCGCCGCTATGGAGCAGCCGATTCATTCTTCTTCCAAGAGGATTATCCATGTACGGACTTCGCTTTGTTCCTGTCTTTCTGCTGGTGGCCAGTGCCGCCCTGGCGCAGTCGCCCGCGGTCCCACAGGCCGATGAATCGAAGCCCACCGAGCCGCCGGCCATCCAGAGCTTCGACCCTTCGGCCATGGACACGACCGCTGATCCATGCACCGATTTCTATCAGTACACCTGCGGTAACTGGATCAAGAACAATCCGATTCCTTCCGACCAGGTGCGCTGGGCGCGGTCCTTCTCTGAGCTCAGGGAGCGCAACCGCTATCTGCTGTGGAAGGACCTGGACCAAGCAGCGAAAGACCCCAAGACTCCGCTGCAAAGGCAGTACGGCGACTTTTACGGGGCCTGCATGGACACGGCGGCCATCGAGAAAAAGGGCATTGCGCCCATCAAGCCGTCGTGGGCTGAGATTGCGCGGCTCAAGAGCGCGAAGGAGATTCCGGCGCTGCTGGCCGCGCTCGAGAACCAGGGCACGCCCGACGGATTCTTCGGGTTTGACGTGGGCGTGGATGAGAAGGACTCGTCGCAGCAGATTGCGGAGCTCTACCAGGGCGGCATTTCCCTTCCCGACCGCGACTACTACATTGTGGACAGCAAGCACTTCGCCGATATTCGCGCCCAGTACATCGAGCACATGAAGAAGATGTTCACGCTGGCCGGCGACACGCCCGACGAGGCCGCCAGGGAAGCCGCTGCGGTGATGGAGATCGAGACGGCGATGGCCAAGGCCTCCATGAGCCGGACGGACCTGCGCAGTCCGGAGAATCGCTATCACATCTACACCGATGCCGAGCTGGCCAAGCTGACCCCGGACTTTGACTGGAGCGTGTACTTCACCAATTCCGGCATTGGCCACTTTGACACGCTCAACGTAGGCACGCCGGACTTCTTCAAGGCGTTAAACGCAATGCTGGAGAGCGAGCCGCTCAGCGCGTGGAAGAGCTACCTGCGCTGGCAGGTTCTGCACGGGCAAGCCTCAGAATTGTCCAAGCCATTCTTCGATGAGAACTTCGACTTCTTCTCGCGCACGCTTGCCGGGCAGCAGGCGCCGCAGGCGCGCTGGAAGATGTGCACCTCGATGACCGACGACGCGCTGGGCGAAGCCGTGGGTCAGGACTGGGTGAAGCAGAACTTTCCGCCCGCGGCCAAAGACAGCATGGACAAGCTGGTGGCTGCGCTCGAAAAGTCCCTGGGCGACGACATCAAGACGCTGCCCTGGATGAGCGACGCGACCAAGGTGGCCGCCGAGCAGAAGCTGGCCATGTTCCGCAACAAGATCGGCTACCCGGAGAAGTGGCGCGACTACTCGAGCGTCAAGGTCAGCCGCGCGGAGTTTGTGGTCAATCTGCACCACTCCTCGGTGTACGAACGCAACTACAATTACGCCAAGCTGGGCAAGCCCGTGGATGAAAAGGAGTGGCACATGACTCCGCCCACGGTGAACGCCTATTACAGCCAATCGTTCAACGACATCAACTTCCCGGCCGGCATTCTGCAGCCGCCGTTCTTCGACTTCAAGATCGATCCGGCGGTGAACTTCGGCGGCATCGGCGTGGTGATCGGGCACGAGATGACCCACGGCTTCGACGATCAGGGCTCCAAATTCGACGGCAAGGGCGACCTGCACGAATGGCAGACGCCGGAGGACCGGAAGGCTTTCACCGAGCGGACCGAGTGCGAGGCCAAGGAGTACGACGGCTTTGAGGCGGCTCCCGCGCATGGCGACGAGCCGGCACAGCACCTGAACGGCCATCTCACGCTGGGCGAGAACACGGCGGACAACGGCGGCCTGCGCATCGCCTACATGGCGCTGCTCGACACGCTCGCCGACGAGGGCAAGTCGATCGACGACAAGATCGACGGATTCACCGAGGCGCAGCGCTACTTCATCGGCTTCGCGCAGGTGTGGTGCCAGAACCAGACCGAGCAGGTGGCGCGGCAGTTGTCGCTCGTGGATCCGCACTCGCCGGGCCAGTGGCGGGTAAACGGCTCGGTGCAGAACTTCGACGAGTTCGGCAAGGCCTTCGGCTGCAAGAGAGGGCAACCCATGTATCCTGTAAACTCGTGCCGCGTTTGGTAGGCCGGACCGCGGACTGCGGTTTGCGGGGCCGACTGGCAGGCGGCGCAGGCTTTTCCGTTCCAAAGCGCTCATTTTCGGCGCGGGGTGTTGACGTTTGCCGCTCTTCGGGCGTCCAAACTCCGATCGCACCCAGTAAAGACATTCTCCCAGGCACCACAACCATTGGCTGGGCCGCGCAGGACGGGTTATCTGAAGGAAAACGCGCGGTTTTGCTCAGCCTTACTCAGTGTCAAGCTAGGCACAACACGGCCTCGGCTTTTACAATTCATCAGGGACCCGTCCCAACCCAGCACTGCTCGGGAACGACCAAACTTGGCGGCATACGCCTGACCAGGATGAAGGAATCGCATGAGGTTTACGAAATTCGGCAAGACACTTCTGATAGGCGCCCTTTCGGCGGGTGTCGTTTTCGGCGTGACGTCTTGCGTTGAGAGTTATACAGTCGGCTTTTTGTATGTGACGGGTACAGTGACGGCCCAGTCTGGCAACAACGGCATCATCAGCGGCTACAAGATCGATCACAACACCGGCAAGCTGGCTCCCATTGACGGCCTGCCGGTCCCTTCGGGCGGATCCAATCCGGTGCGCGCCGTTCTGGTTACGGGCAGCCGGTTTGTCTATGTGCTGAACCGCGGCGTCAACAAGGAGGGCAACGGAGACTGCACGCCGTCCGATCCCTGCCTGGACTCGAATATCACCCAGTTCGCGGTGGGCGGAAACGGAGTCCTGACCTATCAGGAGACGTTTTCTACCGAGGGCGCCAATCCCTTCCGCCTGATCGGCGACAGCAGCGGCAACTATCTTATGGCGCTGGATCACGATGCTCCGTCCAGTGCGGCCTGCCAGGCGGCTCTGGGCAAATCGGTCACCACCTGCGGCGACGTGACCGTGTTTCAGATCAACTCAACCACAGGGCGGCTGAGCGTGGTGCAAAATGCGGCGGTTACCCAGGCCAACTGCACACTGGGCGCCCTGTTCCCCTGCCCGCTGACCTACTTCCCGGTCCCGGCCAATCCGGTTGACTTTGTCCTGTCGGGCTCCAGCTATTTGCTCACGCTGAGCGGTTCGACGGCGCCCACCTCCTACCCGTACACGGGCGGAAACTCGATCTGGCCGTATAGCTACGCCTCGTCGAGCGGGCAGTTGACGCTGAGCTCGAACAGCTCGCAGCCGCTCGGCATCAACGAGGGCACGGCAATCGTGAACGCCAACAGCAACATCTACGTTCTCGACAATGAGCCGATCACGATCCCGGCCTGCACTACGTCGACATGCGCCTATACCGGCGGCACATATCCGAGCCAGATGCTGCCTTTCAGCGTCGGCTCGGGCGGTAGTCTTTCGGCTTTGACGGGCGGCATTATTCCGGACGCCTCCACACTCTCGAACCCGATCTATCTCCTCATCACGAGCAAAAACTACATGTACGTGGCCAACCAGGGGAACAACGTTACAGGCACCAACAATCCGGAGAGCGGCATTGCCGCGTACTACATCACCACCCAGCAGGGGTATCAGACGCAGTTCGTCCTCGGCCAGCCCTACGGTTCCGGTTCTGGACCGCAATGCATTGTGGAAGACCCTTCAAGCCAGTTCATCTATGAAGCCAACGAGTACGACTCCAGTATTACCGGCCGGGTGCTCGATCCGAACTCAGGCCAGCTCGATGGCATGCGCGTAACCAGCACCTACACGCTGCAGGGTCCGGCCACGTGGTGCTTTGTGGATGGGCGTACAGGATAAAGAGACGCGCCGCGCTGGGTGACACCGCGGCCGGCCAGTTGGCTTTCTCTCCGATCGGGCTCCCAAAAAAGCATCGGAGCCCGGGGAGAAGGCCGTCAGATTGCCGTATCCGGCTCGAACCGTGGCCGCCGTGCAATTCGAGTTTCAAACCGACTTTTCAGGGGCTCTTTTTGGGGCCCGTTGACGAAAGATGCGCATGAAGTTGAACAAATCGAGCCAGCTTGCACTGGTGGCCGCTGGCAGCCTGTTGGCGGCCACGCTGGTGACTGCCTGCTCCCAGCTCACGCAAACGCTCACCGTGGACTTCGTCTTCGTGGCCACTTCAAAGGCTGCCGGAGCGAACAACTATGGCGAGATCAATGTCTTTGAGATCGACTCCGAGTCCGGCCGCATGCGCCAGATTCCCGCCTCGCCGTTTCCGTCCGCCGGGCGCAACCCGGTGGCGGAGACCGTCTCGTCCGATAACGACAACCTGTTCGTGGCCAACCAGGATGACAACAGCATTGTGCAGTTCGTCATTGGCAACGACGGCAAGCTCTATCCCTTCAACACGGTGAATACGCCGGGTATTTATCCGCTTGCCGTGACGGCCAACGCGTCGAATCTGTTTGTGGTGGACACCTATCAGCCGCTGCCCATCTGCTCCACGGCTGAGCCGTGTTCCGGTTCGATCGCCGTGTATCCGTTAACTGCAGCGACCAAGACGGAGCCCATCGGCCTGGGAACGCCGGCGGTGAATTCAGCTGTAAACGGGAGCTACTGGCCGCTGACGATTTCGGGATCGAGCGACATTATCGTTCCCACCGGAGTGAACGTTCTGGCGTCAGGTTCGTACGTCTACGTCACGGCGTACGATTCCTCGGTCACGCCGCATGTTGGCTATGTCTTTGGTTTCGCGGTGGGCGCCGGCGGCGTGCTTGCTGCGTTGCCCGGCTCGCCCTTTGCCGCCGGCACGCAGCCCTCGGCGGTAGCCAGCGATTCCTCCAGCGCCTATCTCTACGTGACGGACTACGGGCAGGGGGAAGTGCTGGCGTACACGGTAGCGGCGAACGGGGGGCTGACTCATATGAGCGGCAGCCCATTCCAGTCTGGCAATCAGCCATCGGCCATCGTCGTCGACCAGAAGTATCCCTATGTGTACGTGACCAATTCGCTGGACGCCACGATAACGGCTTACTCGATGAACGGTGGCGCGCTGACCAGCCTGGGCACCTACGGGACCGGATTGCAGCCGGTGGCCATCGGCATCGATCCCTCCACATTTCACTTTCTTTACACGGCCAATTTTCTGGGCAACGACGTTACAGGATTTGAGCTGAGCACAACGGCTGGAACGCTGGTGAGTTCGCAGTTCTCTCCCTATCCGTCGAACGATCAGCCCACGGCCGTGGCCGCAATTCCGCACAACGGCACCGGGGCCGGCGTGCAGTAGCAGAAGCGTGCGGCCATTCCGCCGAGACGTTAGCAGCACCCCGTAACTGGCTTTTACAATAGCTACGGGCAACCTAAACAAGCTTGCGGGGCTTTGAAGTGACGGGCCCATAACGAAGGAAGCGCATGAAGTTCAGCAAATTGAGCCAGCTCTTTCTGGTCTCTGCGATCGGCCTGATCCTGGCCACTTATCTGACTGCCTGCAATATTGTCACCATCGACTATGTATTCGTGGCCGCGTCAGCGAGCAACACGACCGGCAGCGACGGACAGATTTATACCTATGCGGCTGACGCCGAAACCGGCGCGCTGCGCCAGGGACCGGCAACAGTGTCCTCGGGCGGAACTTCGCCGGTGGCCATGGCCGTAAGCTCCGACTACTACAACCTGTACGTTGCCAACCAGGGCAACAACTCGGTGGTTCATTTCTCCATTGCCGATAACGGCGTGCTCACCAAGAAGGACTCCATCACCACCAGCGCCGAGCCGGTTTCCCTGGCGGTCAATGCCGCGGGCACATACCTCTATGTGGTCACGGGCACTTCCTCGGCCACGCTGACCGAATACTCGCTGAGCTCCGGCACCATCGGCTCCTCCGCCGCGCAACTGGCGCTCACCGTGCCCGGCTACGCGAGCGACACAATCGTCCCGACGGCGGTAACGGTTCTTCCCGACAACGATGCTGTCTACGTGACCGCCTACGACGCGTCGGCTTACAATCCCGGCGGCGCCATTACCAGCAATGCAAATCCTGGCTGGCTCTTCGGTTATGCCGCCGGTTCCAGCGGAGCACTGACCGCGGCCGCGGGGAGCCCGTACCAGGCGGGCGTCAAGCCGGTTGCGCTGGCCTGCGACCCGACCGACCGGTTCGTCTATGTCACGGATTTCGCTTCGAATGAGCTGATCGGCTATGGCCTTCAGAGCGGAAGCGCGCTGAACTTCCTGCTGAACGATCCGTTCAAGACCGGCAACGAGCCCACCAGCGTGAAGATCGATCCACGCGGCATCTTCATCTATGTGTCGGACTCGCTCGACTCTTCGATCTCCGGCTATGACATCGCGCTGCCCACCGGCACACCGTCGGCGATCGTGAACAGCAACAGCAGCCTGGTCTACGCCACAGACACGCAGCCGGTTGCGATTGCCGTCGATCCCGCGCTGGGCCGCTTCGTCTACACGGCCAACCATGTGGGCAACTCGGTCTCCGGCTTCCGGCTTAACCCCAGCACCGGCGTCCTGACCCAGACCCAGGCTACGCCCTATCCCACCGGCTCGGCTCCAACCGCATTGGTCCTGGTGCCGCACGGCAACCACGCCACGCAGACGGTTACGCCGTAAGCGGGGAGAAGGTACGAAAACAAAAAGCCCAGCCGCAAGGCTGGGCTTTTTGCATTGGTGCGAAGAAGCTGTTCACCGGAATTACATCACCTGCTGAATTACTTTGCCGCAAGATTGTTCTGGCTGCTTGCCACGCGCATAGTACACTCACGGTCCGATGGAGCCTTCCTCGTGATTCATTCCCTAGGGCGTATCGACATATTCTGGCGTGACAGCGACGGGTCCATTTTTTCTCAGTTCGAGGAAAGAGGAGCGACGCATACCGGGTGTCTGCTAGCGACGACTGACGAAGAAATGCGGAAAAATGGACCCGTCCCTTCGGGTTGCGGCGAAAAACCG